>CAZRPI010000012.1:0-45305 GCA_964601865.1 uncultured Pelobacter sp.
CACCGCGACAGAATACGTCGCACTGACTAAAGATGAAGATTCGAACTAATCAGAATCAATAATAGGCGCGAGAGAAAAGGCGGGATTTCCCGCCTTTTCCTGTATCAGGACCAGGAATTTCATCCTACAGCCCAGCCACTCGCCATCGGATCGGGTCAACCGTGGTGGCCGGCATCATCGTTCCAGAACGGCGCGTATCCGTCCGGCCCGGGTGGCGCCGTCCTCAACCACGAGGACTGAAACCGCGGCTGTTCCGTTCGTCTTCCCATCCCCCGCTTATTACTGCCCGTCATCAGGAACCAGATCACTGTAATATTTCTTCCGGCACTCCGGACAGATACCATGGGAGAAACGCATATTGGAATGACGTGAAATATACTGCTCGATCTGGTGCCAGTAATCCCTGTCATCGCGGATCTTCTTGCAGTGCATGCAGATCGGGATGATTCCTTCGAGCTGCCGCACCTGCTCCAGCGCTACCTCCAGCTCCACGACCTTTTCCGAGAGCTCCCGCTGGGTTTCCAGAAGTTCCCGGTTTTTTATGACCATGGCTTCATAGGTCGAAAACAGGAGATCAAAAATCCGCTGATGTTCGATCCTGACATGAAAATGCTCTCCGCCGTACACGACCTCAGCGTCGTTTCCCGAATCCCGGCCCGCGCGCAGCCGGATACCGGCCAGAATGGACTCCATGCGGGACAGCAGGTACTGCTCGCTGAACGGCTTGGTAATGAAATTGTCCGCGTCGCACTCCAGGGCATGCAGGATATCACGCGGACTGGAGAGCGACGTCAGCAGCACCACCGGCAGGTCGCGCATCTCGCCGTCGGCGCGGATCGCGGCGCAGAGCTCGTATCCGTCCATCCCGGGCATCAGGATGTCGCTAAGAACCAGCGACGGCGGCTCGTTCCTGATGGATTCAAGCGCTTCTCTCCCGTCGATCGCCGTGCGCACGGTATACCCCTGTTTTTCCAGCATCAACCGCAGCTGTTCGGACTGGCTTCTGCTGTCCTCCACAACCAGAACCGACAGCGGTCTATCATTGATGGACATATGTACTGTTCTCCCTGTCACTTCCATTAATTCGTAGCGTTATGGACTGTATCATAGCGGCGATGGCGTGGGCCGGAAGGATCAGAGAGGCGCCCCCGAGTCTGATCGCTTCACCCGGCATGCCGTGCACAATGGAGCTCTCCCGGTCCTGGGCAATGGTGACGGCGCCGGCGTCCCGCATCAACCCCAGTTCCGCCGCACCGTCCTTCCCCATTCCGGTCAGGATGACTCCGATGGCCGCCCCGCCGTAACAGGCGGCCACGGAGCGGAAAAACCGGGATACGGAAGGGCGGACACCATGTTCCGGCGCCCCGCCGACCAGCAGAATCCGCCCCTCACGGCTGACCTCCAGATGTTTCCCCTGTGGCGCGAGGTAGACATGACCCGGCTGAAGCCGTTCGTCATGCTCCGCCACCGATACCGGGAATCCGGTGCCCTGCCCGAGCCACTCCGCCAATCCCTCGGTAAAGCCCGGGGTCATGTGCTGCACGACCACGATCGGCGCGGGAATCGAGACCGGCAGCTGTATCAGAATGTCATGGAGAGCCTGCGGCCCCCCGGTGGAAGCGCCCATGGCGATCAGACCGATGTCGCGGGGAGCAGCGGATGGCCTGACAGGCTGCTGCTCAGGATCGGAGGGACCACTTCGGGACACCGCCTTCCGCGTCGGTCTCCGGATTACCTTCACCCCGGCCATGGCCTTGAATGTCCGAAGAAACTCCCGCCTGCGCCGGGGAAACTCTGAACTGCTCATGGAGGGAAGTTTGGGCAGGATTGCCAGGGCGCCCGCTTCAAGGGCCCTGAACGACAGAGAAACCGCATGCCTGTCATACAGGGCGCTCACAATCACGATCGGCGTGGGATGGGTGGACATGATCTGACGGGTCGCCTCGAAGCCGTCCATGTCCGGCATGGTGAAGTCCATGCTGATGATATCCGGTTTCAGTCGCTCGGCCATCCTGATGCCATCGGCCGCTCGCCCGGCTTTTCCCACCACGCGGAACTCCGGGTCCATGGCGAATATGGCCGCCAGGTATTCGGCCGCGGTGGGAGAATCATCGACTATGAGAACCGTGATCATCGGCAAACCTCGTAGTTCTAGATCAGTTTTCTGATGGTATCCAGCAGGTTGCCCTGATCGAAACTGGACTTTACGATGTAGGCGTCGGCGCCGGCGTTGATCCCCTTCTTGCGGTCCTCGGCGGAATCCATGCCGGTAACCAGCACCACGGGGAGGCGGGAGAAGCGTTCATCGGCGCGAATGCGGGCGGTAAGCTCGAAGCCGTCCATGCGCGGCATCTCCACATCCGAAGAGACCAGATCGAAGCGGGACTCCTGGAGCGCGGTCATGGCGTCGAAACCGTCAATGGCGGTGGCAACTTCATAGCCGTAGGATTCCAGCACATTCTTGATCAGGGTCCTTGAAGTAATCGAATCATCCACAACCAGGATGCGGTAGGGGGCGCGTCCCCTGGGGGAAGTTGCCCCCTCGGCAACTGGCGCCAGACGGAGCGCATGGCCTCCGAAGGCCGCTTTGAGCAGATCCGCCGAGTTCAGTATCGGCACCACGGCGCCGTTACCCAGCACGGTTGCGCCGGAGATGTTTCTCACCCGGACCAGCTGCGGCCCGAGCCCCTTGACCAGCAGATCATCCTCGCCGATCACCTCATCCACCCGGAAGGCGACCAGTTCTTTCCCGGCGCCGAGCAGCATCAGGGTCAGAAAACCGGACTCGCCGGCCTGGTCGGCATGTGCTCCGAGTATGGAGGCCAGTGACGCCACGGGCACGGTCTGCTGCTCCACAACCAGCGTCTCCTGGTTGCCGACGGTTTTCAGTTCATCCGGACGCACCCGGCAGACTTTCACCACGTTCAGGGTCGGTATGGCGAAGATGCGTTCGCCGATCCGAAGCTGGATACCGCGAAACGTCGCCAGTGAAAGCGGGATGATCATCCTGAAAACGGTTCCGGCGCCGGGAACGCTCTCCACGCCGATTGTTCCCCCCAGTTTTTCAACCCGTTCGGCCGCAATCGCCAGCCCGAGTCCCCGACCGGAAATGGCGGAGACTTCGCGGCGCGTGGAAAGCCCGGATCTGAACATAAGCTGCAATGAGGCTTCATCGCTTAGCGCCGCCGCCTCGTCCCGGGAAAAGAATCCCAGACGCACCGCGGCGGCCCTGATGGCGTCGGCGTTGATACCCCGTCCGTCATCCCTGACGGTAATCTCAACCTTGCCGTTATCTATACTGACGGCGCCGATCTGTATCAGTGCGCGCGGCGCTTTGCCGGCCGCCAGGCGTTCGGCGGCCGTTTCGATGCCGTGGTCAATGCAGTTGCGCAGCAGATGAACCAGTGGATCCCTCAGTTCCTGCAGGATGCGGCGGTCCAGCTCGATCCCCGCACCGGCGAGACGCAGCTCGATCTCCTTGCCCTGTTCCCGGGCCAGTTCGCGCACCTGCCTGGCGAAGCCATCGGTCAGCGATGAGAAGGGAAACAGAAGCAGGGTTTTGGCGTCGTCAATCAGGTTCTCCAGCATGGCGGAGGCCTGGCGATGGTTTTCCTCCATGCTCCGCCTGAGTGAGGAGAAACTGTGCGACAGGGCCGCCAGGCCGCGATCCATCTCCAGGATCGAGTTCCTGTCAAGGAAATCGGTTCCAGACAACTCCCGCCGGAAAAGCGTCAGGCGTTCGCCCATCTCCCTGACCCTGCGGTTATGCTCCTGAAGGGCGAGCTTGCAGCTTATCATTTCCTCCGCCTTCAGCATGAGCTCATCGAGCCGGATCGCGGGAACACGGACGGTTTCCGAGGTAGCGGCAGGCCGGAACCGGGAAGGCGCCGAGGAATCCGGAGAGGGGTGCGACGGTTCTTCCTTCATGGGAGCGCATGAAGGGTAAGAGCCGGCATGATCGGCAACGGACGGGGCTATGCTCTTTTTCCCGTCATCAGTCGTGGCCGATTCATTCACGATGGGCGACGCATCCTGCCTGTCGGCTTCGTCAAGGCGCTGCCGGAGTCTGATCGCCGATGATTTGAGGGAGGTGACGGGCGCATGGGGAGACGGCGACAGGAGAATGTTCTCGATGACTGCCGTGGTTTCATGCAGCAGGTCCAGCAGGGGAGGCGTAAGCCGG
Organism: uncultured Pelobacter sp.; assembly: GCA_964601865.1. Lineage (GTDB taxonomy): Bacteria > Desulfobacterota > Desulfuromonadia > Geobacterales > Pseudopelobacteraceae > Pseudopelobacter. Next base: position 4,184 of record CAZRPI010000012.1, read on the forward strand.
CGCTCGGTCCGCCGGACGGCTGCCAGGCACTCTTCGAGGGACTGGCAGAGATACTCCACCAGCGACAGGTTGACGATCCTCGCCCCCCCCTTCAGACTGTGGGCCGAACGATAGATGGTTTCCAGGGCCGCTTCGGCGCTTCCGGCGTCCGACGCCCGCTCCAGTTCCAGCAGACAGGCGGAGATTGCGGCGACATGCTCCCGCGCCTCGACCTTGAAGGTCTCCAGCAGATGAGAGGACAGCTCTGAATCTTTGCTGTTCATCAGGTCACCCTGAAACGTTCAACCAGCCCCCTGAGTTTTCTGCCCATGTCGTTGAGAGACGAGGTGGACTCTTCCGCCTGGCGCATGCTGGCAACTATCTGGTCGCTGGCGCTTCTGATGTTTTCCATGGCCTGCGCCACCTGGTTGAGCCCGGCCACCTGTTCATTGGTCGAAGCCTTGATCTGGGCCGCGGCCTGCACGGTGTCGGCCGCCCCTTCTTCCATGGTCTGAATGGAAACCGCGGTTTCACCCGCCTGCCGGACACCGGCTTCAACGGTTTTACCCCCCAGTTCGGTGGCCATGACGGCCGAGCTGATGGCCTTCTGGATATCGTTCAGGATTCGGCGCACCTGTTCGGTGGCGCTTTTCGACTGTTCGGCCAGGCTGCGTACCTCCTGGGCCACCACGGCGAACCCCTTGCCGTGCTCGCCCGCCTTGGCCGCTTCGATGGAGGCGTTCACCGCCAGCAGGTTCGACTGGCTGGCCAGATCATTGACCGAGGAGATGATTTCCCCGATAGCCGTGCTCTGCTCGCTCAGTTTGACAATGCTTTCGGCGACGAAATCCATCTGGCGGCGGATCTTGTCCATGCCGACCATCGTCTCGTCCACGCTCCTGCGCCCGGCAAGCGACATCTGGGCGGTGCTCTGGGCGGATTCCTCCACGAACAGCGACTTCTGGTTGACCAGTTGGGCCGTGACCTTGATCTCCTCCACGGTGGTGGATGTCTCGTTGACCGCGGCGGCGGTTTCCGCGGTACTGGCGGACAGTTGCGCCGACATGGCCGCGATCTGGGTCGCGGATGAACTGATCATGAGCGCTGCGTCCTGCATCTCGCGTCCCATGGCGCGCAGGTTGGCAACCATGGCCGCGAATGCGTTGCCCAGGCTGTCCTGCGCCGACTGCGGGGTACAGGTGACGGTCAGGTCGTTGGCCGCCAGTGACTGGGCCACCAGCGACATGTCGTGGAGGTATTCGCTCATCCGGAGAAAAGCCGCGGCGAGAACGCCCACTTCATCCCCCCGCTCCCCCACAACCGGTTGACGGGACAGGTCTCCCCGCGAAATTCCCTCCGCCACCCGGGTCAACTCGCAAAGCGGCTGCGTGATGCTGCGGGCCAGGAAAAAACCGGTGACCCCGATCAGCAGCATGGCCAGGGGAATGCCGAACAGGATCAGGTTCCGCAGTCTGGCGTTGCTGGCTTCGAGGTTCATTTCCCGTTCCTTGAGCAGACCGGTCAGAAACTGTTCGTAATCCCTGTTGATATCCACCAGTTCCCTGGTGAGGCGCATCGGATTGTTTTCCTTCATGAAAGCAATTGCGCCGCTCATTTTCTTTTCCCTGTAAATCCGGCTGACTTCCTCAAACAGCTTGAGGCGCTGGTTGAGGACGTTTTCCATGGCAGTCAGAAACTGGCGCGACCTCTCCAGCCGGACCACCCTCTTCAGTTCATCCAGCTTCCTGACCAGGGCCTCGACGCTTTCCCGGTGCTGCTCATAGTACTCCGGTTTTCCGGTCAGGATGTAGGCCCGCAGGGAGCTCTCGGCTTCCCAGACGAATGTGGAAAGGGTATGGTTGTCAACGAACACCCGTGAGGTATGTTTCACCAGCTCCGCGTTGTCAATGGCGGCGGTGACGTTGTGGTACGAGGCGGCGCCCAGGAAAACCAACACGGCAACCATCAGCAGACACAATCCCCCCATCTTCCTGCCGATCGTCCATTTCATACGGTGTTCTCCCTTGAATTTGTAGTATGATCGCCGAACTCCGGCGGCGCTCCACCGGAAATCAGCCTATTTCATCGTTCACGATCAGGGCCGGATCGTTCAACAGCTTTCGGCCGTCCAGTAGGATCAGGCGATCACCGGTCACGCCGGCCAGGTACGCGCCGCCGGCCCAGGTCATGGCGGGATAATCCTCCCGCAGTGACGCGGGGGGGATGCGCAGATTCCCCTCTATACCGGCTACCAAGACACCGAACTCCATGCCGTCACGGGAAAGGACTATCACCTTTCGCGGCCCGTCCTCCCCTGCAACCGGCAGTTCAAGATACAGGCCCAGATCAATCAGCGACAGGATCCTCCCCCGCAGGTTCATGATGCCGGCGACATGGGGAGGGACACAGGGAAGAGGCGTATATTCGCCACAGGGAACCACCTCTCGGATCAGCTCCGATTCAAAGGCGTACCGCTCGTTACCCAACCGGAAGACGGTAACCTCAAGCCGGTCGCCGGACTCGCCCCCGGCCTCATACTCCCGGGCAAGTTCCACTGCCCGTTCACGAAGAATGCGGCTGTTTCTGTCCTGGTCCACCTTTCCCTTCCCTCCTCCGGCGGCGTTCACGCCCTTCGCATGATATCGATGCACTCCCTGAGCTGGGCCACAGTAAGTCCCTCGGCCTCGGGCAGGAGATGAGCGCCCTCATAACCGGAGAGCATCCGCGCCACCCTGTCCAGATGGCTGAGCGCCTCGCGCCGGTTTCCCAGTTTCCATTCGATGGCGCCCAGGGTGTAGGTCGCCATGGCGCAGTCCGGATTGAGGAAGAGCACCTTGCGGAACGCCCCCCTCGCCTCCTGGAGACACCCCAGCGCCATCAGAATCACGGCATGGAGGTACCGTCCTTTCAGGGAAAGGGGCTCAACCGCAAGACCTTCTTCACAACGGAGGCGGGCCTGCTCCAGTTCCCCGCCGTCCGCCAGGGCGCGAGCCCGGAGAAACAGATCCCCGTGCTCCGGCCGGCCGGCTTCCGCCGGGGCCGTTGCCCCCGGCGGTTTCGACTCCGTCTGACGCGCCGGGCCGCCGGTGGCGGAGCGGGGCGCTGCCTCATTCCGGACGGGCGTCTCACGGCCATGGCCTCGCCTGAAGCGGCCAGATTCAGACCGCCTGACCGGGTCGGCGGACGGTTCGCCGGCGTCGCTTTTTTTGCGATAGAGGAAAATGCCGCCCGACTGCACCGTATCGAAACAGTCGGAAAAATAGTCACAGCATTCGGTCTGGCTGACCATAAGCCAACCCTCGCGGGTCAGCGCACGCGCCAGGCGGGCGACCATGGCGCTGATCGTAGCAGGGGAGAAATACATCAGCACGTTGCGGCACATGATCAGATCACAGTCCTGGGTACTGTTCCGTGACGAGGGATAATGGCCGCTCACCAGGTTCAGTCGCTGGAATGTGACCATCCTCCTGACGGCCTCATCCAGTTCGAAGCGGCCATCGGCGCATTTCCTGAAATATCGTGACTTGTAATGCGGCGGAATCGCGCGGAACGACCATGAACCATAGATGCCGCGCTCCGCCCTGGCCAGGAAGGCCCTGTTGAGATCGGTGGCGAGAATCGACAGGGTCCAGCCATCCCTTTCCAGCATCCGTGAGTGAAGGAACATGGCTACACTATAGGCTTCTTCACCGGTGGCGCACCCCGCCACCCAGATTCGCAGATGTCTTTCGCCCCGCGCCTCGATCGCGGGGATGACGGTGGAAGCAATCGCCTCAATCGCCTCCGCTTCGCGGAAAAAGTACGTCTCTCCCACGGTGATGCTTTCAATCAGAGGGGCAAGATCGTCATCCTGCATACGACCGGACAGAAGCGCGTCAATGGCGTCGTCTACGCTGGCATATCCTCCCTGGGCCGAGAAGGCGCCGAGCTTTGCCGACAGTTCGGCGAGACGGATCTGCGGGAAATGGATCCCGTAGCGGGAGGAGATGTAGTCCCGAGCCCTCATGACCGGCTGCAGCGTGTCAGCCTGTTGAGCCATGATGGACGCCCTCTTCCGGAGAAAGTTTCATGCCTGGAAGTTCTGCGTCCGAAATGCACCGTTCCAGATCATGAATCATGACAATGCCGTTCTGCAACCGGGCAAAACCGGCCACAAGCCTGCTGGACGGCGCAATATCGTCCATGGTTGCGATCCGCTCCGCCGGCATCTCAACCACATGCTCCACACTGTCGGCAACGAGCGCAAGCCGTCGCCGTCCGGTCCGTACGATCACGAACAGGTCATCCGGAATAATCGCCCGTTCCTCAAGCCCGAACAGACGGCGCGTATCAACCACCGGCAGGACCGCGCCATGAACACTGATCACACCCATGACCGTACCGGCGGCATCCGGGAGCGGCGTAACCTCAACCACCCTGATGACCCGTTCGACCGCCGTCAGAGGGATGGCGTGGCGAACCGATTCCAGACAAAACACAAAGAGAAGATCCGCTTCTTGCATGCACCCCCCTGATCACCCGCCTCAACAATTCCAAGTATACTCATTAAATCGTCAATTTCCAATTGAAACAGCGGAAACCGGTAGAAGTATAAAAAGAAATATCCCTGGTGCAAGCGTCGGCCGTCGGCATGCCTTCACGGCAACGGAGCCCGGCCCGGCATCGCACTAATGATTGTATCTCGGGGAGAAGGATGGTATTTTAGATAAATTTCCGATCGCGCATGCCCCTGTCAGCGCACCCGGTTCATCGAAATAGACGGCCCGCGGCTGGAAGCAAATCCGACGTTTCCCCTACCTGAAAGGAACACGATTCACATGCCAGTATCAAGCATCGAAGAAGCCATTGAAGACATTCGTCAGGGAAAGATGGTTATCCTGGTGGATGACGAAGACCGCGAAAACGAGGGCGACCTGACCATGGCGGCGGAAGCCGTAACCCCCGAGCATATCAATTTCATGGCAAAATACGGCCGCGGCCTGATCTGTCTCACCCTTACCCCCGAGAAATGCGACACCCTCGGCCTGCGGCCGATGGTGCGCGACAACACCTCACCCTTTGAAACCGCCTTCACCATTTCCATCGAGGCGAAGCACGGTGTGACCACCGGCATCTCGGCCGCCGACCGGGCCCACACCATCCGCACCGCCGTCGCGGACGGCGCGGGTCCCAAGGACCTCGTGAGTCCGGGGCACGTCTTTCCCCTGCGCGCCCGCAAGGGAGGGGTTCTGGTCCGTTCGGGACAGACCGAGGGTTCGGTGGACCTGGCGCGGCTGGCGCGGCTGCGACCGGCAGGCGTCATCTGCGAGATCATGAACGAAGACGGCAGCATGGCCCGCATGCCGGAGCTGCTGAAATTCTCGAAGCATCACGGGATCAGGATCTGCACCATCGCCGATCTGGTCGCCTACCGTCTCAGAAACGAGCGCCTGGTGCGCACCGTGGCCGAAGCGCAGATACCTTCCTGTTTCGGCGGAGAGTGGCGGGCCATAGCCTTCGAGAATGATGTGGACCATCTGGAGCACATAGCCCTGGTCAAGGGAGAGATAATAAAGGGGGAACCGGTACTGGTGCGTGTCCACTCGGAGTGCCTCACCGGTGACGTTCTGGGGAGCCAGCGCTGCGACTGCGGCGAGCAGCTGCACAGCGCCATGAGGAAAATCGGCGTGGAGGGGAAGGGGGTCATTCTCTACATGCGCCAAGAGGGGCGGGGCATTGGGCTGGTGAACAAGCTCAAGGCCTACGAACTGCAGGACAAGGGACTCGACACGGTGGAGGCCAACCTCAAGCTCGGCTTCAAAGCCGATCTCAGGGATTACGGCATCGGAGCGCAGATCCTGCTGGCCCTCGGCATCACCAAGATCCGCCTGCTCACCAACAACCCGAAGAAGCTCATCGGCCTGCAGGGGTACGGCATTGATATCGTGGACCGGGTCCCCATCGAGATCGCCCCGACTGAGAACAACATCGATTATCTCACTACCAAGCGGGACAAGATGGGGCATATGCTGGACAACCTCTGAGACATGAAGATCCTCCTGCACATATGCTGCGGCCCCTGCGCCCTCTACCCTCTGCGGGTCCTGCGCGAGGCGGGCCACGAACCGGCCGGTTTCTTCTACAACCACAACATCCACCCCTACCGGGAGTACATGAACCGCCTCTCCGCGGCCAGGGAGATGGCGCGGCGGGAAGATGTGTTGCTCCTCGTGCGCGACGCTTACGATCTGGAGATTTTTCTCTCCAACGTAGCCGGATCGCCCCACAGGCGCTGTTCCTACTGCTACTCTTCCCGTCTGCGCGCCACCGCCGCCATGGCGGCCGAAAACGGATTCGACGCCTTCACCTCATCCCTCCTCTACAGCCGTTACCAGCGGCATGACGAGATACGACGCCGCGGAGAACTGGCCGGAGAGGAGTACGGTGTCGCTTTCCACTATGAGGACTTTCGCGCCGGCTGGCAGGAGGGGATCAGGAAATCGAAGGAGATGGGGCTCTACCGCCAGCAGTACTGCGGCTGCATCTACAGCGAGAAGGAGCGTTATCTGCCGCGGAGCGAACCGTCATGAACGGCATCGGACGCTCCCTGGTCATCATCGGGCTGGTCCTGGCCGTTACCGGGCTCGTCATCTCCCACGCCCCCCGCCTCCCCTGGCTGGGAAGACTGCCGGGCGACATCTACCTGAAGAAGGGGCATTTTACCTTTTTCTTTCCCCTGACGACCTGCATCGTCCTTTCCGCGCTGCTCTCCCTTATTCTCTGGCTCCTGCGACGCTGACAGTCGGGACAGGGCTCACCGGGCAGCGCGAGCATTGAGGCGGGCTGACCATAAAAAAGGGAGGGGCCGCGAATCCGCCACCCCTCCCTTCAACCGCTGCCTATCGGAAGCCCGGTCAATCCCGCCAGTCGTCATCCTCCTCCGGCTCACCGTAACTTTCATCCCCACCGAAACAGAGGTCATCATCGTCATCCGGGGTGTCATCCCCGTCCTCTCCGGCAACGAATACCGTGTGCCCGGGACCGGCGTCATCCTCCTCGGCAATCTCTTCGAAACGGGCCAGCAGATCGGGATCGGTACAGTACCGTCCATCCCTGCGCCCGCACCGGACCAGGTCGCAGAGATCGAACAGCTGAATCTCACCGCACAGTCTCCGGATCTTCTCAACCGACACCGCCGACGATTTTTCTTCCGCTTCCATTGAGTTCGTCCCCATGATTGATCAACAGGCGCCGCGCAGAAAATCCCGCGCCTTTGCCACGTCTTCGCGGCATCCGATATAGATGGGACTGCGCTGGTCCAGACTTTCGGGCACAATGTCCAGAATCGGGGATTCCCCGTTGGTTGCGCTGCCACCGGCCTGTTCGACGAGGAAAGCCATGGGAAAGAGTTCGAACAGAAGGCGCAGCTTGCCGTTGGGGCTGTCGCTCAGGGCCGGATACATGAAGACGCCCTTCCCCTTGACCATGATCTGGTTGATGTCCGGCACGAAACCTCCGGAATAGCGCAGTTTTGCCCCCCGGGCCTCCAGGTACTGGATGAAACGCTCGGTCCCCTCACAGTACTTCCTGCGCAGGCCGCCCGGAGAATAGATGTCACCGGATGGCTGCATCCTGATGCGCTCGCGGGTCAGGTTGTACTCCATGAGCTGGTTCATGGTGAACTCGAAAACCCCCTTGCCGAGGGAGTAGACCAGGGAAACCCGCGGTCCGTAGAGGATATACATGGCTCCGACCATGTTGCGGCCCGGCTGGAGCAGGTCGCATCCCTGATAGATGCCGACGATGGTGCCCACGGCAAGGTTCACATCCACGAGGGACGAACCGTCCAGGGGATCGTACGCGACGGAAAACATCCCCAGCGGATTGCTGGATACCTGGAAGATTTCCTCCATTTCCTCCGAGGCGATGTTGCAGACGACGCCGGAGTGCTGCAGCCTCTTGCGGATGATGCGATCCGAGAGCACATCCAGGGCCAGCTGCTGTTCACCGTACAGGTTCGACGTGCCCGCCACCCCCAGGTCACCGGTCCGGATGGCGTTGATCACGTACTTGCTGGCCTCGGCGATCTCGCACACCAGATGAACGAGGTTGTCGCTTACGTTCTGCTCACGGAGGTGGAGACGCAAATCAATCTGAAATTTGCTCGTTCCCGGCTCACCAACCATGACATCCTCCGTGATACATTAATTTATTTACATCGGCACGACTGAAAAAAATACTGCAATAGAGGCAGGAATGCAACCCCAAAGACGCCCGCGCACGCCCCGTCAAAATCCTCGTTACGGAGTAGCCTCTTGCAAAAGTCGTAATTTGCCCTTCGACAGGCTCAGGGCGAGCGGATGAATATCTGATAACATGCTGATATTCCGTTCGTGGTGAGCCTGTCGAACCATGAACGGAATACTTTTGCAAGGGGCTCGGAGTAAATCGGCGATGATGCGCCGGCAAATTCGATCCGTAATGCCCGCATGACCTTAGTGGCATCCTGATTTCAATGGGTAACAGTCTGGATTCCTGATCAGAATCGCTTCGGGAATGACAATCTGCGAATCCGTCAGAGGTCGTCGATGACGGAACCCCTCACACGTTTACCCCCGGCAACCATTTCACATTCGTGCGGCGACAGGTCGGCGTCCGGGGTGACCCGCTCCACGACGATTCCGTGCTCCCGGAGACGGCCGATGTTCCTCCTGCCGTGGCCGACCACATTGGATACCCGGGCCGGGTGGCATCCCACCGTGACCTGGTGGCGGCTGAAACCGCCCTCCGCGCCGATGCGCAGCAGCAGGTCGAAAAAAAGTTCACCGTAAACCAGGTCCCCGAAGGCCGGGTGCCAGCATCCGGCCACGATGTTTTCTTCCCTTAACCCCGCATCGGCCTGCAGTCCCATGCGGATGACCGGAACAGCCGACCTGAGGGCGGTATGGGCCAGGACCTTGCAAAGGGCCACCCCCCCGGCCACCGAAAGGGGGGTATAGCGCCCCGAAGAATAGCGGTCGGCCAGCTCCGTGCCCCTCAGGACGACAACCGGGTAGAGCCTGACAAAATCCGCGCCGGCGGCAATCACGCGTTCCAGGGAGTAGCGCGACAGGGAAGGCGTATCACCGGGCAGTCCGGGCATGAGCTGGGCGCCGGCTGACAGTCCCCCGGATCTGATCGACCCCAGGGCTCTCACGGAAGATTCCGCGTCGTGACCGCGGCCGGATGCGGTGAGAACGCCGTCATCCATGCTCTGGACCCCTACCTCGATGGTCCCCACGCCACGTTCGGCCAGCCACTGCACCCGGTCCCGGTCCAGTGCGTCGGGGCGGGTTGACAGCCTGATTGAAGAGACTGCGCCGGAAAGGATGAAGGGACGCACCGCCTCCAGGAGAGTATCCTGGATCCCGGTCGGGAGCGCCGTAAAGGTGCCGCCGAAAAACGCCACCTCCATGGGGCGGCTGCCGCTGGTGCGTCTCCAGGCCAGTATCCTGGCGGCAATCCCGTCACTGGTGGGCAAGTCGCCCGCGCAGCCGGTAATCGTCCGCTGATCACAGAAAACGCACCGGTTCGGGCATCCCCGATGGCTGATGAAAAAGGGGACGCAGACCTTCTTCACGACGGGCGCTCCGGCGGCGTCTCGAAATTCCTGAGTGCCTGGGCCGCGGCCGCCTGTTGGGCCGCCTTTTTCGAACGTCCCTCCCCTTCCCCCACCACGGCGCCGTCAACGAGCACCTGGAACCGGAACAGGCGGTCATGGGGAGGTCCGGACTCGCCGGAGAGGAGATAAACCGGATTCGGCAGACGCCTGGCCGAGAGGAGTTCCTGGAGTTCGCTCTTGCAGTCGTTCACCATCAGGGGAGAGCCGTGGAATTCCAGGGCCCGGTCGAAAAGCCTGACCACCAGCTGCCGGGTCCGTTCGAGCCCGGCATCCAGATAGACCGCCGCGAACAGTGCCTCCAGCACGTCCGCCAGAATGGAATCCTTTTCGCGGCCGGCGCTCCGTTCCTCCCCCTTTCCCAGGCGGAGGTATTTCCCCAGCCCGATGTCACGCGCGATTCCGGCCAGCGTATCCTGATTCGCCACACTCGATCGCAGGCGCGACAGGACCCCCTCATCATGCCCTGGAAAGCGCAGGTACAGCTCCTCGGCCAGCGTCAATCCCAGAACCGCGTCACCCAGGAACTCCAGACGCTGGTAATCGCCGCATCCCGCCTGCTCATGCTCATGGGAGGGGTGGGTCAGCGCCCGCAGGACGAGGGAAGGGTCCCTGAAACTGTAACCGATTCTGCCCTCAAGCTCTCTTAGATCAAGCTCCATTCCGCTCCACCAGGGCCTCGCCACGGACCACCAGCCCCTCCAGCAGTCCGTAATCGCTGACTCTCATCGTTTCCACGCCGAACAGCTCCATCGTCTCCAGTACCATGAGAATCCCGGCGACAATCAGGTCTTCCCGCCCCTTTTCCAGCCCCGGGACCCGCAGGCGCTCTTCCGGCGTCATGGGGAGCAGGCGTTCGAAGATCGATTCCACTTCCATCCTCGACAGGATCGAGTTGTTGATCTTGCGATAATCGTAATCTTCCATTTCCATGCTGATTGCCGCCAGGGTGGTTGCGGTGCCTGCAGTGCCGATAAGGGGAACACCGGTTCCGGGGATGCATCCGGAGTTTCCCATGTCGTGGAACAAAAGCCCGAGCTCCTTGCGGATCTTCCGTTCCATGGCGGCCACGGTGCCCTTCCCTTCGGTCAGCCGCACCACCCCCAGGGGAAGGCTGCGCACGTAATGTACGCGGCCCTGACGGGCCAGGGTGTACTCCGTGCTTCCCCCGCCGATGTCGAGCACGAGAGCCTCGTCGCAGGGCCGGTCCAGACCCGCCATCACCCCGGCCAGCGTCAGCGTCCCCTCGACAATACCGTCAATAACCCTGAGATCGATGCCCGCCTCCCCCTTCACCCGGCCCACGAACTCCGCGCCGTTGGCAGCATCCCGCACCGCGCTGGTGGCCACGGCAAGCACGGTCGGAGCGTCATGCCTCCGGATGGCTTCTGAGAAACGGACGAGACAGGAGAGACCGCGCTGCATCGCCTCCCTGGAAAGCCCCACCGTCCGGCTGAAGCCTCCGCCCATGCGTACGACCTCGCGCCGCAGATACACCTGCCGGAAGTCCCCCTCCACGGAGCGGTCCGCGATCAGCAGGCGAGCCGTATTCGTCCCGAGGTCGATTACCGCCAGCCTGCCACTCATGCCGTCTTCCTCTCCTGTGTTGCCATGATGTTCCAGCAGAGTTCCGCGATTCTCTCAAAGGAGGAGTCCAGTTCATTGAACATCATCGCCGCCCGGGGCGGACAGACGCCGCCGCAGATCCTCTGGAAATGGGACCGTTTGACCTCGTCGAATACCTGACGGGTATCGTTCTTGAGCGCCCGGAGCCTGAAGTTGTGGCTGTTCGCCCCGTTCGCAAGCATCTCCTCCAGCAGGTTGAATCCGGAGGCCACGGTCATTGACAGACGCTTCAGATCGGCCATGGCGTCGTCGGAAAACAGGATGTGCTCCTCCTTTCTGGCAAGGATGCAGTCCAGAATCTTCTCACAGTTATCGCCGATGTGCTCCAGGTCGGTAACCGTCTGGAACAGTCCCGGGATTTCGAAACTCACCGCCGGGTTATCAGTTGAGCGCGCCAGTTTCGCGAGAAACGTGGTGATTTCATGGTTCAGTGAATCCAGCGCCTGCTCGTGCCGCCGAATGGTTTCAGCCCTTCGGGCGTCAAAATCGAAGAGAATCTCACGGGTATCGGCGAACATGAACGATGTCAGCGCAATCATGCGGCTGATCTCCTTGCGCACCTGTTCGACCGCAAGGGTCGGAGTATTGAGAATGCGGGCGTCCAGATAGCCGGCGCACGGCTGGGGGGCCGCGCGGATGATGCCCCGGTCATCCGGTGAACCGGAAAAGCGGGACACGACGCCGCTCAGGGAAGTTGCCAGGATGGCCGCCATCAGGCTGGCCGTGCCGTGCATGGCAGCCAGGCAGATCTGCAGCTGGGTATGTCTCATGGGTGAGATTGCCGACAATGTCTGGGCATGGTTACAGAGCAGCCTGAAAAGCGGAGAAGCGACCAGCACCAGCGGGAGGATGACCAGCAGGTTGATGATGAGGAACAGCGCCGCAACGCGGCGGGAAACGGATATGCCCGCAATGGACGCCAGGCACCCCATGGCGGCAACCCCCACGACTCCTCCCAGCGTCATGATTCCCGCAGTTTCCGGTCCCATGTGATGGCTGTTCAGCAGGGAGGAGACGACGCTGGTCAGGGAGACGGTGGACTGGACGAAGCAGGAGACGATGCTGCCGAAAAGCAGCGCCGGAAAAGGGGCGTGAAAAAACGCCCCGTGGAATGCGCCATAAAAGGGATGGGTATCGGAAGGGCTGAAGCTCCCCTCCAGCAGGCTGAGGCCGAAGAAGAGAAGCCCGGCGCCCAGCAGGAGGTTGCCCGTATTGCCCAGCCTCCGGCTGCGGGCGAAAAACCTGAGCAGTACTCCGACGAAGATCAAAGGAGTGTCGACCAGACCGTAGGGCACAACCGGGAGGTAGAGGGAGAGGGTGGCGCCGATCAGCACTCCCGCAAAGACGTTCAGGGTCTGAAAGACATTGAGCAGGCCGCCGTTGACCAGACCGATCGAGAAGATGACCGCCGCGCTGGGAGAATTGAGGGAGAGTGCCAGAAAAACGCCAAAGAGGATGGAATAGAACCGGTTCGACGTGACAGCGGAAAAAACACTTCGGATGCGGTCATCAGCCACGGTGCGTATTCCGTCAGACATTATCCGCATGCCGAGCAGAAAGAGGCCAATACCACCCAAAGCGCCCTCGAAAAGACTGAGAGGCATGTAATCTATACTCCTGGGTGTACGTATAAAAGAGTGAAGCCGGTGACGCTGAGATGCTCTCCGGCGCCGACGACCATCCCGCGCCAGGCCGGGCAGGGGTCGTCTCCGGTTCCGAATTCAATTGTGACTATTGGGGGGGATGGGGGGACTCAGCATCCGCGACGCAAACGTCAACCGATGACCATCTCCTTCAACTCCTTGCCGACCTTGAAAAACGGCAGCTTTTTGGGGCGGACCGATATGGGTTCGCCCGTCTTCGGATTCCTGCCGATGTAGGTATCGTACTCCTTGATCACAAAGCTTCCGAGGCCCCGGATCTCGATGCGTTCGTTTTTGACCATGGCCTCGGTCATGGCGCCGAAGACAACCGAAACGATCTCTTCCGCGCGCTTGTAGGGAATGTCCTTCTTTATTGCCAGACTTTCAATGAGTTGCGATCTGTTCATCCTGTCCTCCGGAAATGAGCGCGTGGCCGGCCGAAACCTTCACCCGTCCTGAAAGGAAAAACTCCCCCTGAGCCGGTCATATCTAGATTGTATCCTTTATAGCATTCTTTTCAGCATTTTAAAGAAGATTCGAGATCATTTCGATATCCGGCAGGGAACGGAGCAGGAATTTTGCGGGAATAACCGCCCCCCTTCCAGACTACCCGGCCGTACGTCTCAGCAGCGTGACGCTTTCAAGATGATACGTCTGGGGAAACATGTCAACCGGAATACTGGACTCCACGCGAAAACCACCCGCCGCCAGGATGCCGCAATCCCTCGCGAGCGTACCTGGATCGCACGAGACATAGATGATCCGCTCCGGTCCCAGGCCGATCAGTTCCCGCAGCGCCCCGGCCGCGCCGGTCCGCGGCGGATCGAGGATAACCGTGTTGAAGCATTGACCCTCTCCGGCGAGCCGGCGCAGGCCCGCTCCGGCATCGCAACAGATGAATCCGGCGTTGCCGATCCCGTTGCGCCGGCAGTTCTCCCGGGCCGACGCGACGGAATCGGGATATTCCTCAATCCCCGTGACAGCGGCCACACTCCCGGCCAGGGGGAGGGAAAAGTTCCCGTTCCCGCAGTAGAGATCGAGAATCCGGTCTCCAGCGCCACAATCCGCGAAACGCCGCACCAGTCCGAGTATGGCGCCGTTCTGGGCGCCGTTCACCTGGGCGAAACCGCCGGGCCTGTAGGTGAGTGAACAGCGGGAAGCCTCCCCGGAACCCGCCGGTAGGAAGTACTCCAGCAGTTCGTCCCCGTACACCCTTTTCAGGGTCGACTTCCTGCCACACTGGAGGTACAGGCCCGCGACACCCCCCAGCCGGGGATGGCCAGCCGCGAAAAATGCCGCCGCGCCCTCCCTGTCATCACCGATATAGTTGACAACGGCCACGACTCCCCCTTCAGCCGCATCCAGGTTGATCTGGGGGATCCGGTCCGGTTCCGGGAAGGAGGCCAGCAGACCGCGCAGCTCCGAGAGGGCCCGGTTGATGGCCGGCGCCGCGATGGGGCATCCCTCCACGGCGTCCTCCACAAAATGGGTACCCGTCCTGAAAAAGCCGATCCGGAGAGCGCCGTCCACCGCATGGAGCTTGAACTGGACCCGGTTGCGGTAGCCGTAGACCGAAGGCGACGCCACCACCTCGCCGATCCTTTCTCCGGCTACACGCGCTCCGCGCCAGAGGGCATCGGCGAATATGGCGCGCTTCTCGCCCAACTGCCGGGGATAGGCGATGTGCTGCCAATGACACCCCCCGCACGAGGCGAAGAGGGGGCAGGGGGGAACAACCCGGTCAGGACCCGGTTTGACGATCGCGGTAATCGCTGCCGTCAGGTAGGAGCGTTTCTCCGCGGTCACGCGGACAATCAGTTCATCGCCCGGACAGCCGAAGGGGACGAAGCAGACCTTGCCGTCGATCCTGGCGACACCGCTCCCCCCGAAGGCCAGCCTGTCGATGGTGACCCGGGCCTCAGTCACGGGGGAAGAAGCAGGGCTTCGCCGCGGACTCCACGGCCTTCCTGTATTCGCCGCTCGCGAATCTCCGGGCGAAATCGTCACGGTTCAGATAGGGAAGCAGGTTCGCCTCAAAGGCGTTCAGGAGGTTTTCCCGCACCGAGCCGATCTCCTGTTCAGGCACACCCAACTTTTCAAAAGTCCTGGTGAAAGTCACCCTCTCTCCCAGGCGGGAGAGCGCGTCCCGGTACGTGTTCAGGGAATCGAACCACCCCTCGGAGAGTCCCACCTCGACCGAGACGCGCAGTTTCACCTGGTAGTAGCCGCCGAAGTAGTGACAGGTGTCATCCGAGACAACGGCTTGCAGCCCCCCGACAATGTCGTATGAACTAATCTGTTTACCGGAATTCATCGTTTCCCTTCTCCATGTCGCGTACCAGCTCGACCAGTTTTTCGACCACCAGTTTCTCCAGCAGTTCCCCCTTTTTTGCGGTCGCCCTGGCGGGATCTCCCCAGACCCCGCCGGGCCAGTACCTGCGTTTGTCCCGCACGAGAATGCCCCGGGGAAAGGCGGGAAACTCGCATTGCGCGCTCCCCTTGACCAGATGGGGGTGGCTGTGGAGGATCCTGGAGGTCTCGATCTCTCCCGCATGGGCGTCACCCGGGGTCTCGATCAGCCCCCTCCCCTCATCCCGCGCCAGAACGAACTCGGTCACCACCGCCACGCCGCAGTCGTCAAATTCGGACAGAAGCTCCTCGCCGGCCTCCTGAAGCGCCATGCAGTGGGCTCCGCCGGCGTGCCCGGTGAGGGCGATGAAGTTGCGCAGGCCATGGCTGTACAGCGAGCGGACGATATCCCTGAAAAGCATTTTGAGCGTCGTAGTGGATACGGACAGGGTGCCGGGATGACAGGCCGTGGAGCGGCAGTTGCCATAATGAACCGGCGGCGCGACAAAGAGCGGGGTCACGAGCGCGGCTTTCCTGGCCACTTCGTACGCCTCCAGGGTATCGGTGGAAAGGGGCAGATGGGGACCGTGTTCCTCGACGGAACCGAACGGAATCAGCGCCGTACGGGTCAGGGCAAGGCCCGCCTCGAACTCCGGCATGGTCATTTCAGCGATAATCACATTACCCCCATTAACTTATGCATCTGTGGAATTACCCGCACATCGGGCAAAAGTGACGAGGCCAGCGCCTGGAGCCGCAGCAGGTGGACGGCGCCGATGCCGCAGCGGGCATCCCCGTGGGTCAGGGGCTGGATGAACAGCGGAGTATTGGGCCGGACGGCCGAGATCAGGGCGCAGACCCGGCGGATCTCGGCCTCGCCGGTTGCGTCATCGACCACGACCTTGACGGAAATGTTCTTTTCCGCGCCCGCCTCCAGAAACCGGCGGTGGACGTCCCAGAGCTCGTCGCCGCAACCCGCCGTGGACGGCAGCTTCATGTCCATGCTGATGTAGTCCACCAGGTGAACTATCCGCCCGAGTTCGGCCGCGAGGGTGCCGTTGGTCTCCAGGTGAACGGGAAGAAGCTCGCGTAGCGGGGGAAGCCAGTCGGCCAGGATCCGGGCGGAGAGGAGAGGTTCGCCTCCGGTCAGGCTCACGGAGTGGTGCGCTCCGGGCAGCGCCAGGGTCCATTCCCGCACCGTTTCCAGAATCCGGTCCAGTTCGACCGTGCCGGGAATCCGCTCGAATTCGGAGGAACCGGGGGTTCTCTCGACGCCGCACCAGTCACGCGCCGCAAAATCAGTATCGCAGTAACGGCAGTCCAGATTGCACGCCGTCAGACGGATGAAAACCTGGCGGCGGCCGGCCAGATACCCCTCTCCCTGGATGGAGGAGAAGATCTCGCGGATGGGCAGCCCGTCACTCATAGTAGCAGGCCGAGGCGTTTTCCGATTCCCAGACCGTCACCGATTCCACCGAGATGTTCCCGTCGTTGAGATGTTCCGAAAGGCGCTGGTACAGGAAACGGGAGATGTTCTCCGACGATGGTGAAATGCCGGCGAAAGCGGGGTTCTCGTTGAGATACCTGTGGTCCAGTTCGTTGATCACAACCCCGGCCTCACGCTTCAGGGTCTTGAAATCGATTCCCAGCCCCGCCCTGTCGAGCTCCCTGGCGATAACGGTCAGATCGACCTTCCAGTTATGGCCGTGCAGATTCTCGCATTCCCCCTGGTAGTTAACGAGGTTGTGCGCCGCGGCAAAACTCGTGCGAATGGTCAGTCTATACATTCATTGCTCCTGGAACCGCCCTGGGGGCGGGATTATAAGTCGGGTCCGATACGGACACAAAAACGGGTTCGCCCCTGGACCAGCTCTCCCCCTCCCTTGACGGGAGGAGGTCGGGGGGTGGGTAAAGCCACGATTGACAGATGCGCTGGCAGCTTCCCGGCTACGAACCGGGTTCCGAACCGCCGGTCAGCTCCCTCAGGAACTCGCGCCCCCTGTCCAGCAGGCCGGCGATCTTACCGCTCCTGATGCGCTGGAACAGGGAGGGGCGGGGAGTCCAGACCTGTTCAACGGTCGCTATGGGAATGTTCGTCCGGACGCCGTTCTGGCCGAACTTCTTGGTGACTCCGCACCAGACCGCCCTCTTCCATTCACTCCCCTTTCCCGCTCCCCAGTTCTTCCGGTAGTGATCGGGGGACATTCTCGGCCCGTAGTTCTTCTCGCTGACATCGATGGCAACGGCATTGCCGCGCCTGTCCCGATGCACGTTTTCCACATAGGCCACATGCCAGTACCGGCCCAGATCGAAGATGGCCACGTCCCCCCGTTCCACATCCCCGACGCGCCTGTTGTTCAGGCGCCTGATGTCATCCTCGCCGGACGGCACGGGGAACGACGGGACCCGTGATTTGACGTAATCGACGCAGTAGCCCCGGCGGGCCACCCAGTCATCGCAGTTCCAGTCGGCGCCAGCCGGGGACGCAAGGCAGACCGACAGGGCGGCTATGGCAGAAAAACACCTTCCCATGATCCGTTACCGCTGGGATGCCTCCAGGGCCTGAGCCATGTCCGCGAGGATGTCATCGATCCCCTCAAGGCCAATGGAAAGGCGGATGAAGTCCGCCGAAACGCCCGATGCGAGCTGTTCCTCCTCGGAGAGCTGCTGGTGGGTCGTGGACGCCGGATGGATCACCAGCGACTTTGCGTCTCCGATATTGGCCAGGTGGGAGAGGAGTCTGACGTTGTCGATGAACTTCCTGCCGGCCTCCAGTCCCCCCCTGATACCGAAACCGATGATGGCCCCCTCCCCCTTGGGGAGATACTTCCGGGCGCGGGCATGGTCCCTGTGGCCGGCCAGCCCCGGGTAATTCACCCAGCTCACCGCCGGATGCTTTTCCAGCCAGGCTGCCACGGCGCGGGCGTTTTCCACATGGCGCGGCATGCGCACGTGCAAGGTCTCCAGCCCCTGGAGAAACTGGAAGGCGTTGAACGGAGAGAGGCAGGCCCCCATGTCGCGCAGCAGCGTAACCCTCATCTTGAGAATGTAGGCGAGGCTGCCGAGGGCTTCCCAGTATCTGAGACCGTGGTAGGAGGGATCGGGTTCCGTAAACTCGGGGAATCTGCCGTTGTTCCAGGGGAACTTTCCCCCGTCCACGATTGCCCCGCCGATGCTGGTGCCATGGCCGCAGATGAACTTCGTCAGCGAGTAGACCACGATATCGGCGCCGTGGTCCAGGGGCCTGAACAGGTACGGCGTCGTCACCGTATTGTCGATAATCAGGGGAATCCCCGCTTCATGGGCAATGGCGGCAATCGCCTCGAAATCATCCACGTTGTTCTTGGGATTGCCCACCGACTCGGTGTATACGAGACGCGTATTCCCGTCGATGGCCCGCCGAACGTTCTCCGGGTCGGATGAATCGACGAATTTCACGTCGATCCCGAACCTCGGCAGGGTGTAATGGAAGAGATTGTAGGTGCCGCCGTAGAGATAGCTGGTCGATACGATATTCTGTCCGGCACTGGCCAGATTGAGGACGGCATAGGTGATCGCCGCCTGCCCGGAGGCGACCGCCAGCGCGCCCACACCGCCGTCAAGGGCCGCCAGCCGCTGCTCCAGCACATCGGTGGTGGGGTTCATCATGCGGGTATAGATGTTCCCGGTTTCCCGCAAGCCGAAGAGGTTGGCCGCATGATCCGAACTCTTGAAGACATAGGAAGATGTCAGATAAATGGGCACCGCCCGCGAAAGGGTCTCCGAATCCGGAGTCTGACCGGCGTGCAGCAGCAGGGTTTCCAGCGTTCTCTCTTTGGTATCCATGACTCCTCCCAGATGTGAAATATTGTTCTCAAGGCCCTCCCCGGACAGTTCCGCGGGTCGCGGCCGTCAGGGAACAGTAGGCGCCAAGATCAGATCGTGATGGTTCCGCCGGGCGGAACCGCCTCTTCCCCGGCCGGAGGGGAGAAGGAGAGTGCGAAAAGACAGAAGAACAGCGCCACGGCGCACGCCAGCATAAAACAGAGAGGGGCGATCCGTATGGTTGCGTCATCCTGCCGGTCAACGGGCAGCACCAGTCCGAACGCGGTCATGACGATGCCATACCCCCCCATGGCCGTCGCGGCGAGCATCCCCAGGCTGTAGAAGCGCAGTTCGCTTCCCGCGGCAAATGAAAACAGGCTGGCCATGCCGGCGTGGTAAAAGCTGGCCAGAATTATCAGAAGGAGCGCGGCAAGCAGCAGGCGCATGCCGTTGCGGACCGTGCGCCTACGCATGACATCCTCCGGCAATCCCCGGAATCAGGCGCACCAGGAGAGATCCCCCATGCCGGCCCTGAGAATCTCTGGCGTGTCGCCCACCAGGTTCACCACGGAACTGACCTCCTTCGTCAAATCTCCCCCATCCACAACCATGTCGAGCTGTTTGCCGAAACGATCCTCGATCTCCGTCGGAGAACCGGTGGGCTCTTCGCCCGACAGGTTCGCGCTGGTGGTGACAATGGGATTTCCCAGGAGACGCACAATTTCGAGGCAGATGCGGTTGTCCGGAATCCTGATGCCAACCGTCTTCTGTCTGGTCAGCAACAGGTCCGGAACGTCGCGGGTGGCCTCCAGCACGAATGTGTAGGGACCGGGAAGATAGCGTTTCAGGATCTTGAACGCGGTGTTGCTGACCCTGGCAAAGCGGGCGACTTCCGACAGATTGGGACAGATGAAGGAAAACGGTTTCCTGTGCTCGCGCTGCTTCATCCGGTAGATCCGCTCGATCCCCTTCTTGTTGAATATGGAGCAGCCTATGCCGTAGGTGGTGTCGGTGGGATAGGCTATGACGCCTCCATCCCGCAGGCAGGATACGACCTGGGAAATAAGTCGCGCCTGGGGATGCTCCGGGTGAATTGCAAGCAGCATCATCTGGTAACACCTTCCGATGGATTCCGGCAGACAGCGGTCGATAAAAGGGGCCGGCCGTCTTCAGCCAACCCCGGACAATAATCAGAGTTTTTACGAAAAACCATCACAACGGCAGCCGACGGGGTAGAGATTCAAGGAACAGGAAACATCATCTACGGAGCCGAGGCCGTTATGTCAAAGAGGCAGTTGTAGATGCTCGACCCGGTATGGATGCCCGCGTCCTCGATGGTGAAGTGATAGGTGCCGTTGCTTACCAGCAGCCCGGCGAGCGAGCCGTCCCAGATGATGCCGTGGGGCGTGGCGAAACGGGCGGTGGTTCCGTCCCCCACCTTGGCGATATCCTGGAAATCGCTTTTATCTCCCGCCTGGCCGCCGGCAATCGTGGTCACTTCCGCGGTGGAGATGGCGATTTTACGGATCCTGTTGTCGAAAAGCTGGGTGATCCCGTTTACGGAATCCCAGGCAAGTCCCTCCAGATCGGTGACGTACAGGTTGGCGCCGTCGGTGGTGATCCCCCAGGGGGTGTAGAAGGTGGCGCCGGTACCCGTCCCGTCCTGATGACCGGGCTTGGTCCTGGAACTGCCGGCCAGCGTGGTGACCTTGCCGGTCGCGATCTGGATGACCCGGATCTTGGTATTTCTGCTGTCCGTCACGTAGAGCCTGGAACCGTCAGTGGTGATGCGTGCAGGCTGGTAGAAGCGGGCATTGGTGTAGGTTGCGCTGAATGTTTCCTTGTCGTCCGGCCTGTCTCCCGACTTGCCGGCCTTGCCCGCCACCGTTGACACGGCGTAGGGGGAAGTGAGCCTGATCCGGCGGATGGTATGATTGCCCGAATCCGCCACATACAGATTGGTTCCGTCCGTGGTTATTCCGGTTGGTTCGTTGAATCTGGCGCCCACCCCCTTTTTGGCGTCGTTCGAACCGGAAGAGCCGGTCGAACTGCCGGCAATGACTTTCGATACCAGGGTGGTGGGATCGATCCGGCGGATGTTGTTTTCCAGCTCGTCAACGACATAAACATAGGTGCCGTCGGTCGTAATCCCCATGGGATGTTTGAAATAAAATGTTTTGGACGTATCCTCGTCGATGCACGTCAGTGTTTCCACGACCCCGGTCGTCTTGTTGATCCGGCGGACCTGGGCGTATTTGTACTTGTTGTCGTCGTATTTGTGATCGTAACCGGTCACGTAGTAGTAGGCGCCATCGGTGGTAATATCGTACGGCTGGTTGAAGGTGGCGGCGCCGAGACGGGCGCCGTCAGTATTGCCGGTGCCGGAGGTATCGCCCGCCAGGATCCCCGCATAGAGGGCGATATTGGCATTGGCCTGGGTCAGTACCGTGGAGGCCCCCCCCTGGATCGCGCCTCCCATGCGGAAGAGGCCGGCGGCGTACACCAGCTTGTTGCCGTAATAGTTCTGCGCCATGGTGAGAACGGCCGCCCTGTCGGCCTGGGCGCCGAAGTAGAAACGGCTGAGGGTCAGATCCTGGTCGTAGACCTGCCAGTAGGTGTCGGAAACGTCCGTTGTTTCGCTCACAAGGCGCGTGAACGTCCTGACGTTCCCGCTTGAGGAATCGGTGATCCGGAGGACGCCGTCAACCACGGCCCAGGTCCCGGAACCGGTCTGGCCCGGATCGCCGGAGGTGACCGCGGCAGTGGACCATGTGGCGGTGCCGTCGCTGTTGAAGGTGAACCCCAGGTAGCCATCCCTGGTGACGCTGAATCCCGATGTCCCGGATATTTCGTCCGTAGTGAACGCCACCATCTTGGCGGCGTTGATCTTCTCGGTCTCATGATCGCCGCCGCTGCAGGCGGTGATCAGCGCGGCAAGAAACACGCACATCAGCAGCATCAGGTACTTTTGCATGAAAAACTCCCCTAAAATTTAGTCCAAGGTGTAAACCCTATCAAAAAACGGACCGTTTGTGTAAAAAAATCCGTTGCCGTCCCATCCGCCCCCGATCACAGCCTGGTCAGGTCCTCATGCTCCTCGTCGTGGGGATTGATGTGGATCATGACGTCCCCCACATTGGGAAAGGAGTCGAAAATGAGCTGCTTCACCATCCTGGCCACGTCGTGCGACTCCTTGACCGTCATGCCGGGGTCCATCTCCAGCTTCAGATCGATGATGATGTACTGTCCGGAACGCCGGCCGCGGATCTCGTGGACGTGCTCAACCCTCTCCACCCCCTCCGCGACACGGGTGATCCTCTCGATGAGGCCGGACGGCGCACTGCCGTCCATCAGATCGTGGGCCGCGCTCCGGCAGGTCGTGAAGCCCACGTGCAGGATGAAGAGCGACGTCAGGGCGGCCGCCAGCGGGTCCAGGACCCCCACCCCCAGAAACGCGCCGACGACACCCACCAGGGTCGAGATCGATGATACGGCGTCCTTGCGGTGATCCTCGGCGATCGCCAGGAGGGAGGGGCTGTCGAGCTGCCGGCCGGTGCCGCGGGTGAAACGGAACAGCCACTCCTTGACCAGGATGGTGACAAACGCCGCCAGCACCGCGATGACGCCGGGAGTCCCGAAATCCCGGTCAATAATGGCGTGCAGAGAATCGAACAGAATCCAGCCACCGGTGACGAAGATGACCAGGGAGACAAAGAAGGCGGACAGATTCTCCGCCCGGCCGTGGCCGTAGGGGTGACGTTCGTCGAATCGCTGACGCCCCAGCCTCAGGGCCACCATGGTGGAAAAGATCGCCACAAAATCGCACGCGCTCTCGATGCCGTCGGCGAAGACCGCGCCGGAATGCCCCCAGTGGCCCGCTGCAAGTTTGAAACCCATGAGCAGCGCGTTGACCCAGAAGCCGATCCGGATGATCCGCTCCGCGCTGTCGAATCGCTCGTTACGTTGCATGCGGCGTCACTCCGACGGACGGAGGTCCCTGACCCGCAACTGCAGACCGGAACTGCCGTTCCATTCATTTATCTCCGGCACGAAGGCGACGTCCACCGCCGCCGGGAAATCACGCGCAGCCATGCGGAAGGCGATGGCGTTGAAGACCCTGCCGTTTCCAGACAGCTTAAGCCGCAGATGCCCCATCCCCACGACCCGTTGTTCAACGACCCTCATGGCCCGCGTCATGAGCAGCGGCTCGGGGTTGCCCATGCCGAAGGGCCCCAGCCGCTTCAGTTCCCGGGCCAGTTCCGGCGTCACCTCCTCCGGGGCAACCTCCGCGTCGATCTCCAGACGGGGCAGAAGATCGCTCTCATCGAGCCTGCGCCGGGCTTCGTTCTCGAACGCGGCGCTAAAGTCATCGATCCTGTCCGCGGAAAGCCCGATTCCGGCGGCATGGCGGTGGCCTCCGAAGCGATCCAGGAAGGGGGAGCAGTTCGTCAACGCGTCCAGCAGGTGAAAACCCGGAATGCCGCGGCCGGAGCCCCTCCCCACACCGGTCTCGTCCACCGCGATCAGGATGGTGGGACGGTGAAAGCGCTCCACCAGGCGCGAGGCGACAATGCCGACCACCCCCTGGTGCCAGGATCGGGAAGCCAGGACAATGCTGCGCCTGCCGGGATAGTCACCGGCGCGCTCGACCATCCCGATCGCCTCCTCCAGGATGGTGCGTTCCAGCGCCTGGCGTTCGCCGTTCGCCGCGTCCAGCGCCTCGGCGATGGCGGAGGAACGGTCGTGATCGTCACTCAGCAGGAGATCCACTCCGGGTACGGCGCTTTCCATGCGGCCGGCCGCGTTCAGGCGCGGGGCCAGCCTGAATCCCACCTGACCGCAGCCGACCGCGCCACTGACGCCGGCAACCCGTTTGAGCGCCTGGATGCCGGGCCGGGCCGAATCGGAGAGCAGCCTGAGTCCGTGCGTCACGTAGAGCCGGTTCTGATCCAGCAGCGGAACCACGTCGGCAATGGTCCCCAGAGCCACCAGATCGAGCCACCGGCGCAGGTCGGGGAGCGAGGCGGTGTCCAGCGTCCCCCTGTCACGCAGGGCGGCGCGCAGGGCAACCAGCAGGTTAAAGGCAACGCCCACCCCGGCCAGGGACTTGAAGGCATACCCGCAACCCGGCTGCAACGGATTCAGGATGGCGCTCACCTCGGGAAGGGTCGATTTCGGGGCGTGATGATCGACAATGATCAGGTCCACCCCCCGTTCGCGGCAGAAGCGCGCCTCCTCCACGGCCGTGATGCCGCAATCCACCGAGACGATCAGCCCCGCGCCGTCGCCGATGATCCGCTCCAGCGCTTCACGGTTGAGACCGTAGCCGTCCTCGAAACGGTTGGGAATGAAGTAGCTGCAGCTGAATCCGGTTCCGCGCAGAAACGACACCATGAGAGAAGTGGCGGTGATCCCATCGACATCGTAGTCGCCGTAGACGCAGATCCTCTCGCCGGCGGCACGGGC
Source organism: uncultured Pelobacter sp. (assembly GCA_964601865.1). GTDB lineage: Bacteria > Desulfobacterota > Desulfuromonadia > Geobacterales > Pseudopelobacteraceae > Pseudopelobacter. The sequence continues at coordinate 28,688 of CAZRPI010000012.1, forward strand.
CGCCAGCAGACGCTCAACCGCCTCTTTCATCCCCTTCATGGCGGCGGGATCGAGCATGTCCCCCAGCGCCGGGGCGAGAAAACGGCGGATCTCCGACGGCTCGGCATACCCCCGGCCCGCCAGGATGGCGGCCACGACCGGATGGCAGACGGGTTCTCCGGCAGCGAGCCGGGGCGGCGCCGGAGGGGTTTTCACGATCCATTTCTTACGCATCTCGCTCCTTCATATCGCTGATGGCGCTAGAAAAAAACCCCCGGAGTGCGGGGGATTTTTTGTCTTTCCATGACGGGCGGGCCATGTCAGGCCTTCTGGAGTTTTCCCTTGAGCGCCCGCTCTTCCAGCAGCACGACAATCGGGCTGGCCACGAACACCGAGGAATAGGTGCCGACGATAATGCCGACCAGGAGAGCCAGGGAGAAATCGTGAATCACCTCTCCGCCGAAGACAAAGAGCGAAACCGAGGCGAGAAACGTGGTCAGGGAAGTAACGATCGTCCTGGAAAGGACCTCGTTGATACTGCGGTTGAAAATGACCGGCATCGATTCCTTGATGCTCCTGTGCATGTTCTCGCGGATGCGGTCGAAAACCACCACCGTGTCGGTGAGGGAGTAACCGGCGATGGTCAGCACGGCCGTGATGAAGAGGAGGTTGATCTCCTTGTCGAGCACGAAAAAGACCGCGAACATGGCCAGGCAGTCATGCAGGGTGGCCAGAGTCGCTCCCACGCCGAACTTGAAGTCGAACCGCCAGGCGATGTACAGGATGATCCCCAGCATGGAGATCCCCACGGCCACCAGGGTGTCCGTGCGCAGCTTGTCGCCGATGGAGGGGCCGATCTCGGTGGAGCTTTCCACGGTGAAGGAGTTGTCCGGAAACTCCCTGGTGAAGGCGTTGCGCACCGCGTCGGCGGATTTTCCCAGGGAAATGCTCACGTTCCGGTCGATCTTGATCAGCAGCTTGTTGCCGTCCTTTACCTCCTGGAGATCGAACTTGGGGATGCCGTTTTTGTGGAGCGCCTTGCGGGCGGAGGCCATGTCCATGGGCTTGGCGAACCTGAGCTGCATGGCGGTTCCCCCCGAGAAGTCGATGCCCATGGTGGCCGCGCCGCGCGCTATCTGGATGATGGCGATGATGCCCACGATGGAGATGATTGAGGAAATGACAAAGGAGATGCTGCGTTTGCCGATAAAATCAATACTGGTTTTGCCCAGAAGTTCCATGTTCGCTGTTCCCCCCTATATGCTCATATTCTTGACGTTTCCTCTTTGCAGGAACAGGTCGAAAATCACCCTGGTACCGATCAGCGAGGTAAACAGGTTGATGATGACACCCAGGCTGAGGGAAACGGCAAACCCCTTGACCGGGCCGGTGCCGAACTGGAACAGCACCGCCGCCGTGATCAGGGTGGTGACATGGGAGTCCATGATGGTCAGGAATGCCTTGTCGTAACCGGCGTCCAGAGCCGCCTTCGGCACTTTGCCGATCTTGAGCTCCTCGCGGATGCGCTCGAAGATGATGACGTTGGAATCCACCGACATCCCGATCAGAAGAACGATGGCCGCGATGCCCGGCAGGGTCAGGGTCGCACCCAGGGCCGCCAGGGAGCCCATGAGATAGATCACGTTCAGCACCATCCCCAGGTTGGCCACCATGCCGGAGAGTTTGTAGTAAATGGCCATGAAGACGACGACCAGCACCACCCCGATCAGACCGGCCATCAACCCCTTGCTGATGGAGTCCTGGCCCAGGGACGGGCCGACGGTTTCGTTCTGGATGATCTTGACCGGCGCGGGCAGGGCACCGGCGCGCAGGACGATCGCCAGGTCGGCCGCGGTTTTCTCGGTGAAGTTGCCGGAGATCTGGGCGCTGCCGCCCGAGATCCGCTCCCGGATCACCGGAGCCGAGTAGATGTTGTTGTCCAGCACGATGGCGAAACGCTTGCCCACGTTGGCCGCGGTAACCTGATCGAACAGCTTGGCGCCCAGGGAGTTGAACTCGATGGCCACGTAGGGCTGGTTGTACTGGGAATCGATGCGCACCTGGGCGTCGGTGAGGAGATCGCCGGTGATGAGCGCCTTCTTCTGGAGCGCGTACGGCACCTCGGTGACCGCGCCGGTGGTGGGATCAACCGCCTTCTCCTTCACGATTTCGGCGTCATCCGGCAGGGAAACCGAGGTCGGCGGGAGATCCTCCCGGACCAGCTTGAACTCGAGACGCGCGGTCCTGCCGATCAGATCGATGGCGCGCTGCGGATCCTTGATGCCGGGGAGCTGAACCACGATATGGTCCACGCCCTGGCGCTGGATCTGGGGTTCCGAGACCCCGAACTGGTCAATCCTGTTGCGGATGGTCTCCAGGGCCTGGGTAACGGCCTTGTCCTTCCGGTCCTTCGCCGCTTCATCCGAGATCCGCAGGTCCAGGGCGACAAATCCCCCCTCTTCGTAGGGGGCGCTCTGCTGGTAGCCGGGATACTTGTCCTTCAGCAGCTTCCGCACCGTCTCGGCGGTATCCTTTTCGTACAGGAGCAGGGAGACCCGGTCCGAGCCCACGCGGCTGATCCGCTTGAAATGCAGGCTCTTGTTGTTCAGGGTATCCTCCAGATCGGTGGCGATGATATCGAGCGAACCTTCCACCGCCTTCTGGGTATCCACTTCCAGCACGAGGTGCGTTCCCCCCTGCAGGTCGAGCCCCAGATGGATCTTGTCCTTGGGAAAAAACCCGGTCCACCAGGATGGGAGGCCGGGGGCCAGTGTGGGGGTCAGGTAGAGCAGCGACAGCGTGGCAAAGAGCACTATCAGGCTGATGCGCCATCCGGTTCCTTTAGGCATGCGGCTCAATCTCCCTTCGGTTGTATTGTCGGCTGAGGGTGTTGCCGGTCATTCTCGTCCTCTTTCGTCAGTATTTATTTTGAGGTTATGGAGGAGATATAGGATTTGGCGATCTTGATGACGACGCCGTTGGCGATCTCAAGCCCCACCACGTTTTCCTCCACCGACGCGATCTTGCCGTAGACACCGCCGGCGGTCATGACGCTGTCCCCCTTTTTGATGCCGTCGAGCATCGCCTTGTGCTCCTTGGCCTTCTTCTGCTGGGGACGGATCAGCAGAAAATAGAAGATGGCAAACATCAGCACCAGCGGAATGAACTGCTGGATCGATCCCAGTCCGCCGGTGGAACCCGCGCCGCCCGCTGGGGCGCCCATGGCAAAAGCTAATCCGAACATAGTAAAAACCTCCTCAAGTTATCCTGTTATTTTGCTGTTCCGCGTAAAAATCCCGCCGAAACCCTTCAAAACCGTTGTTGCGTATCGCATCCCTCATCCGCCGCATCAGATCGAGGAAATAGTACAGGTTGTGGTACGTGTTCAGGTTGGAGGCGAGGATCTCGCCCGCCCGGTACAGATGCCGCAGATAGGCGCGGGAATAGTTCCGGCAGACATGGCAGCCGCACTCCGGGTCCAGCGGCCCCCCGTCCTCCTCGAACACTTTGGACTTGATGTTGATCCGCCCCTGGCTGGTGAAGAGCATGCCGTTCCGGGCATTGCGGGTCGGCATGACGCAGTCGAACATGTCGTAGCCGTGCCACACCGCCTCCACCAGGTCCTCCGGAGCGCCGATCCCCATGATGTAGCGCGGCGCGTCCTGGGGCATCAGGGGGGCGCAGGCGTCCATGACGCCGTACATCTCCTCCTTTTCCTCGCCCACCGAGAGGCCGCCCAGGGCATAGCCGTCGAAGCCGATGGCGCAGATCTCCTCCAGGCTCCGGGCGCGCAGGTCGTGATGCATCCCCCCCTGGATGATGCCGAACAGTTGCTGCCCCTCGCGGCGATGGGCTTCCCTGCAACGCCTGGCCCACCGGGTCGTCATCGCCAGCGAACTGCTGACATAGGCGTAATCGGCGGTGGCGGCCGGGCATTCATCCAGGCACATGATGATGTCGGCGCCCAGGGCCTCCTGGATCCGGATCGACAGTTCCGGCGTCAGAAAGTGGTAGGAGCCGTCCAGGTGGGACTGGAACCTGGCCCCCTCTTCGCTGATCTTCCGCAGTTCCCCCAGGCTGAAGACCTGGAACCCCCCGCTGTCGGTCAGGATGGGCCGTTTCCAGTTCATGAACGAATGCAGACCGCCCATCTTTTCCACCAGCCGGTGTCCGGGCCTGAGGTAGAGGTGGTAGGTGTTGGCCAGGATGATCTGGGCGTTGACGGCCAGCAGATCCTCGGGCGTCATGGCCTTTACGGTCGCGTTGGTCCCCACCGGCATGAAGATGGGGGTCTCGATGACGCCATGGGCCGTTTTCAGGGAACCGAGCCGCGCCCGGCCCGATGGGTCCCGATGGAGAACAGTGAAATCCGGATTTGACAAAAAATGATCCCCTGACCGGGACCGGGGCACGGTTCCCCGGACCCGGTCTGAATTCAGATTATCAGCATGGCGTCGCCGTAGCTGTAGAAGCGGTAGCCCCGCTCGACCGCCTCCCGGTACGCGCCGAGGACGAACTCCCTCCCCGCGAAAGCGGAGACGAGCATGATCAGCGTCGATTCCGGCAGGTGAAAATTCGTTACCAGCGCATCCACCACCCTGAAGTCGTAGCCGGGGTAGATGAAGATGTCGGCCTCGCCGGTGCCGGGCCTGACCCCTCCCCTGCCGTCGGCGGCGTACTCCAGCGTGCGGGCGCTCGTGGTGCCCACGGCCACGACCCGTCCCCCCCGCTCCCTCGTGGCCGCGATCGCGGCGGCGGTCGCGGGGGAAATGGCATAGTGTTCGCGGTGGATCCGGTGCTCTTCCACACGCTCCACCCGGACCGGCTGGAAGGTGCCAGGGCCGGTATGCAGGGTCAGGAAGGCAACCTCCACCCCCCTGCTCCGGAGGGCGTCCAAAAGGCCGGCGGTAAAATGGAGGCCTGCGGTGGGCGCAGCGACGGCCCCCGGTATCCTGGAAAAGACCGTCTGGTAGCGCAGGCGGTCCAGCCCCTCCGCGGCCCGCTGCAGATAGGGGGGGAGCGGAATCTTCCCCTCCCGCTCCAGCCAGGCGTCGAAGGGCTCGCTCCCCTCGAACCGGACGAGCCAGGTTTCCCGGTCGGTCCGGTCGCACACCACGGCAATCATGCCGGAGTCCAGGGTCAGGACATGGCCGGCGCGCAGCCCCCTGGAGTTGCGGATCATGCAGTTCCAGCGCTCGGCGCCGGACTCCTCCCGGCGGACCAGGAAGATCTCCACCCTGCCGCCGGTGACCTTGCGGCCGAAGAGACGGGCCGGAATCACCCTGGTGTCGTTCAGAACCAGCAGATCCCCCGGTTCCAGGTAATCGCCCAGATCCCTGAACAGCCGGTCGTCGATCGAGCCTTTGCGGCGGTCAAGCACCATGAGGCGCGACAGGTCCCGTTCCCCTGACGGGTAACGGGCGATCAGATCCTCCGGAAGATGATAGGTAAAATCCTTTACGAGCATGCCACCATCGCTGTTACCTGAATCCGTGACGCCGGAATGCCGTGAGTTTCCGGAAGAGCCGGGGCCCGTACGCCGCCGTGTCGCAGCAAACCGCTCACTTTGCCGGTCCTCCGTCGTGCAGTCTGTAATCTCCTTGAGCGCAAAGGCAGAGGCCTTCCGGACTAGCGAAGGCATGGAGGCGTCACGGATTCAGGTGTAACATTATGCCTGAATCGCATTCGGGTACAGACTGTCAAAAAGCCTTTTCAAGCACCGTTCCGGGGTAGTAGTAGGAGAGGATCTCGGCGTAGCTGAAACCGTTCAGTGCCCGCTGCTTGGCGCCCCACTGGCACAGCCCCACCCCATGGCCGTTCCCCCTGCCGTTGAACAGAGCGGAGCCGCCGGAAACCCTCACCGTGAAATTTGTGCTCTTGATGACCCCGTACCCCACGACCTTGCGGAACTGGTCGCCGGTCAGGGTCAGGTTGCCGGAGCCGGCCACGACGGTTACATTCTTCAGCCTGCCGCGGCTGTTCCGTCCTCCGGCCCTGATATCGCTCACCCCGGAAACCCTGACGCCGGCGGCGCGCAGCCTGGCCTCCACATCCCTGAGTTCAAGCCTCTGCTCCCAGACGACCGAGGGATTGTCGAGGCAGTACTCGCAGTTGACCCCCCTCAGATACGGCAGCCCCAATCCCCAGACATTCTCGGATGCTTCGGTCTTGCCGCCGCAGCTCGAGTGGTAGAAGGCCTGGATAACCGATCCGTTGTACGTCAGCACTTCGCCGGCGGTCTCGGCAACGGCCCGCTTCGCCCGGCTGTCCTCGATCAGGCAGCCGTCGTACACCTGATCCAGGACCGACGATTCCAGGTGGTACGGCGCATTGATCCTTTGCATTTTCCGGTAGAGCGCGAAGCTCCTGGCCACCACGGCCTGGGCCTTGACGGCCTCGATGGGCCATGACGACGAGATCTCGCAGTTGATCAGACCCACCAGATAATCTTCCAGCGGCAGTTCGTTGACCACCAGGATGCCGCCGTTTCCGTACGACACCTCGGCCATGCCTCGGTACGGCTTGCCGTTGACATACAGGGCGCCCGACGCGGCAAAGGAGAGTTTACGGTAGCCGACCCCGTCGATCAGCACCCCTTCTCCCCCCGGCCTGACGCTGACGGGCGGAACCAGGGGCACCGCCGCGCCGTTCTCACGCCTGGCCAGCAGGCCGTCTCCATCAATGACCACGCCAGATGCGTGTTTGATGATTGCCACCCTGATGGTCTGGCTGACGAGGGCCTCGGATTTTTTCGGTCCGGTCGTCCAGATAAGCAGGACGACGGCCAGAAGAAACGTTCCCGATATGCGCATGACTGATGACCGCAAAACGTACTGATACAAACACAGATACGGGCTTTCTGTCAATTTTTTTGATGGTCGAAGGGTGGCGGCGGGCGCCCGGCGGAGGGGCGTTCCCCTTTCCCGCCGCGGAATTACCCCTTGGCACACAGGCCCGGAATTGTGTATGCTGCAACGGTTCCGGATTCGACCTACTCCAGCATTGATTCCATCACGAGGCGCTGGTGCCACCATTGCTCGACATAACAGGTCTTGAGACCTGCTTCAGAACCCCGGCCGGCGTCGTAGCGGCCGTCAACGGGGTCAGTTTCACCATCCACAGGGGGAAGACCCTGGCGCTCGTGGGAGAATCGGGCTCCGGCAAATCCATGACCGCCCTCTCCATCATGCGCCTCCTCCCGCCGCCCGGCTTCATCCGGTCCGGCGCCATCCTCCTGGACGGCGAGGACATCCTCGCCCTCTCCGACGAGCGGATGCGCGCCATCCGCGGCAGCCGTGTAGCCATGGTGTTCCAGGAGCCCATGACCTCCCTCAACCCGGTGCTCCGCATCGGCGACCAGATCATGGAACCGCTCCTGCTGCACCGCGGCATGACGCGCCGGGAAGCGGAGACGGAGGCGGCCGGACTGCTGCGCAGGGTGGGCATCCAGGCGGCTGGCGGGCGGCTGCGGGACTACCCCCACCAGCTGAGCGGCGGCATGCGCCAGCGGGTCATGATCGCCATGGCGCTGGCCTGCAGCCCGGACCTCCTGATTGCCGACGAGCCCACCACGGCGCTGGACGTCACCATCCAGGCGCAGATCCTGGAGCTCATCGACTCCCTGAGGCGGACCACGGACATGGGAATCCTGCTGATCACCCACGACCTGGGCATCGTCGCCGAACGGTCGGACCACACCTGCGTGATGTACTCCGGACGGATCGTGGAGTCCGGCCCCAGCGCGGAACTGCTGCGCAACCCCCTTCATCCCTACACCCGCGCCCTTCTGGCCTCGCTCCCCCAGAACGCCGAGCCTGGCAGGCCGCTGGCAACCCTTGAGGCGCGGAGCGCGGACGCTCCCGAAAACGGCCGCGGCTGCGACTTTTACGGCCGATGTCCGGTCGCCGGCCCCGACTGCGCCCTCCGCGCCACCGAGTTGCGGGAAATCGAACCGGGGCATCTCCTCCGCTGCCGGAGGGAGCCGTGACCATGGAGCACGCGATACTCAGCGGAGTCAACCTGGGGAAACAGTTCCGCATCAGGGGTTCGGCGACCTCTCCGGCCGGACTCCTCACGGCGGTGGACGACGTCTCGCTGGAGATAGCGCCGGGTGAGACGGTGGGGATAGCGGGGGAATCGGGCTGCGGGAAATCCACCCTGGCCAGGATGCTGGCGGGACTCATGAAGCCGGACCGGGGAAGCGTGCTCTTCAACGGCAGGGAGCTCTCCGGCCTCTCCCGGACGGAAGCCGGACTCTTCAGGCGCCGGACCCAGATGATCTTCCAGGACCCGTTCTCCTCCCTCAACCCGCGCATGAGGGCCGGCGACATCATCGCCGAACCGCTGGTCATCTCCGGGGAGGGGAATGCCGCCTCGCGCCGTCTGGCGGTGGAGAGGATCATGGCCGCCGTGGGGCTTTCGCCGGACCAGTACCACCGCTTCCCCCACGAGTTTTCCGGAGGTCAGCGCCAGCGCATCGGCATCGCCCGCGCCCTGGCCAGCTCGCCCTCGGTGCTCATCGCCGACGAGCCGGTGTCGTCGCTGGACATCTCGATCCAGGCCCAGATCATCAACCTGCTCCAGAGCATGAAGACGGCCTACAGCCTCTCCATGATGATCATCTCCCACGACCTGTCGGTGCTGCGCCACATCTGCGACCGGGTCTGCGTCATGTATCTGGGAACCATCGTGGAGAGCGCTCCGGCCGGCGAGCTGTTCACCGGATACCTGCACCCCTACACCGAAGCCCTGGTTGCCGCCATCCCCAGGATAAACCGCGACGGGAAACGGCGGGAGGCCATCCTGGGCGACGACATTCCCTCCCCCCTGGCCATCCCTTCCGGCTGCCGGTTCCACCCGCGCTGCCGCTACTGCCGGGACATCTGCCGCCACACTCCACCGGCTCTGAAGACGAAGGGGCCGGGCCGCCTCGCCGCCTGCCACTTCAGCGACTCGATCTTCCAGCAGGCGGTAAGCGGACGCTAGCCCAGGACCGTGGTCAGGGCCGCCCACCCCAGGGCCGCCGCGGTGGCAACGGCGCAGAGGAGCGCCAGCGCCGTATGAGATGCGGTTTCCCGGACGCGGTCGCCGTACCCCAGCAGCCTCCCCAGCAGCATTCCGCCGATGATCCCGCCCCCATGCCCCCAGTTGTTGATCCCGGGAACGATCAAGCCGAAGATCAGAAGGCTCACCACCCAGCCGCTCACCTCGCGGTAGACCGAGCGGCCGTACGCCCCGCCGCTGTCCCGGCCGAAGTGCAGGAGCGCCCCGATCAGGCCGCAGACGGCCGCCGACGCTCCGATGGTGAACGGCACGCCCGCCAGGCAGGAGACCCAGAACCCGAAGACGCCGGACAGCGTGTAGATGATGAACATCCGGCTCGTCCCGTACTCGTTGGCCACCCAGGGCGCGATCTGGCGCAGGGCCATGAGATTGAAGAGCAGATGCAGGATGCCGCCATGCAGGTAGTTGGCGCTCAGCAGCGTCCAGTACCTGCCCAGACTTTTGACGGGGATGCTCCCGGTCGCCCCCAGGAGGAGCAGGCCTGAACTTCCGGGCGCCAGGAAGCCGCCGCGGCCCGTTTTCGCACCCACCACCAGGGAGAGCCCATAGTACAGCAGGTTGACGGTGATGATCGCCCCGGTCACCCAGGCTCCGCCGGACGCCCCACGCGTCATGGCGACGAACCGCCACCAGGGGGCGGTGCGTGAAGTGCCGCACCGGGAGCAGGTCGTTTCCTCGCTGCCGATCAGGGTCCTGCAGCGCGGGCAGAGTACCGGCCGTTGCGTCATGGTGAATACCTCATAAATAATGATCAAAAAAACTCCCCTCCCTTGACGGGAGGGGGTCGGGGGGTGGGTGAAACAGCCATCGTCTGATGCGCCGGCAACTTCCCCCCAACCTGACCCTCTCCAGCTGGGGGAGGGAATGTTCCGGAGTTTCAGCGGCCGAATTTCTCGATATACCTTCTGACGCCGCTTTCAAACGTCTCTTCGATCTCGCTCTTGGGACGGTTCGTGACGTACTGCTTGAAATAGATGTACAGGGCCGCCATGATGATGAACAGCGCCACCAGGGCAATCAGATGCCTGGAGAAATTCATCCATCCGGCGCGGGCGTTTCCTTCCGCCCCCTCCTCCATGCCATTGCGCAGCGCGAAATGTTCCCGTAACTGCCGGATGCGCTTGAGCTGGATATTGGCGATGAAGTTGACGATGGCGTCGCGGTCGCGTTCGTCGATGAACACGAACTTCAGGGCCAGGTTGTAGCTCTCCCGCTCGCCCGAGATCGAGGGTTTGGGGTTGACTAAGACGACCCTGCCGATGGCTTCCACGACACGGCGGGGGGTGGAGGGGACCATGATTTCCAGGGGGACGTACTCCCCGACCTCGAAGCGCTGATGGGCCACAATGCGGATGCCGCCGCCGCTGATGCTGGCCGCCAGGGGGATGATGGAATCCCATGAGGCATCGACGTCTTCATGGGCCTCGACCAGCGGTTCCTGGAGGCGTTCCGGGGGGAGATCCGCGCTCTCGGCGATGAACGTGACGTCCCACGGCTGCTGTTTGCGGAGCATCTCATCCGCCAGGCGTTTCTCGCGGCGGGCCTGCCACTCGGTTTTGAGGACGGTCGGATTCTGTTCCTGGGAGATGTAGTACTTGACGGGAAGGAAGGCGTCGATCCGGTAATACTCGCGCAACTCGTCGGTTACGATTTCACCGATCAGGCGGACCAGCAGGGTGCGGGCGCGCCCCTCGACAACGATGATGGCCCTGCAGCTGTAGGGGGTGTCGTCCTTCCCCCCCCTCAGATCCACGATCTGGCCGACGTGGAGGCTCACTCCCACGGGGAGCTGGTCGCGGGAGAGCTGGAGCGTTACCAGGTCCTCGTCCAGCTCGTGGATCATGGCCCAGTCGAGAAAGACCTCGGAGTCCGGCATGGGAATGCCCACGCCGATTTTCATCCCTGCCGAGAAATAACTGGCGTAATGACTCATGTCAGCCATGTTGGTGTCCGGTCACTGGCCGTGGCGGAGTGGCAGTGAAGGCATCAGCGGGAAGAGGCTATGCGATCACGCTGTTCAGGGCCTCAAGCAGCTCATCGAGATTCACCCTGTGGACTCCGGCGCCGTGTTCGAGGGTCTCCAGTTCGGCGATCTGGCACTCATGGCAGTCAAGCTTGAAGCGCTTGAAGATCTCCACCGTTTCCGGGTGCCTGCCTACAATATCAGCAATAGTCATGTCTCTGGTGATCATATCCGCTCCCCGTCCGGATTCCGGTTAAGTTACGGCACGCAGGATTTTACGCTGAGCTTCCTTCCCGCAAAAACAGCTCCCCCACCAGGGGGGAGGGAACTCCGCATGAGCCTCGACTATTTCAGATTGTTGATGGCCCGCTCGATCCGGTCCATCCCCTCCATGATGCTTGCCATGCTGGTGGCGAAGGACAATCTGGCATACCTGTCGCTGCCGAAGGCAATGCCGGGCACCAGCGCGACCCTGGCCTCCTCCAGCAGATAATCGGCAAGGTCGGTCGAGTTGCTGATGGGCCTGCCGTTGAACGTTTTCCCGTAGAGTGCCGAAAAATTGGGGAAAGCGTAGAATGCTCCCGCCGAGGAAAAACAGGTGACCCCCGGCATGGAGTTCAGTCGACTGACGATATAGTCGCGGCGCTTCTCAAACTCGCGGAGCATCTCGGCCACGGGCTCCTGCGGGCCGTCGATTGCCTCGACCGCGGCTTTCTGCGCGATCGAGCAGGCGTTCGAGGTTGACTGGGACTGGATCTTGGTCATGGCGGAGATCAGTTCCTTCGCTCCGCAGGCATAGCCGATCCTCCATCCGGTCATGGCATAGGTCTTGGAAACCCCGTTGACCACCACAACCCTCTCCTTCAGTTCGGGAGTCGCCTGGGCAATGTTGGTGAACACCCGCCCGTCGTAGATGAGCCGTTCATAGATGTCGTCGGAGATGACCATGAAGTCGTGCCTGAGACAGACCTCGCCCAGGTCCTTCAGCTCTTCCGCGGTATAGCAGGCGCCGGTGGGGTTGCAGGGAGAGTTGAGGATCAGTGCCCTGGTCCTGGGGGTAATGGCCGCCTCAAGCTGCTCGGGGGTAACCTTGAAATCGGTCGATTCATCCGTTTCGATGAAGACGGGCGTCCCGCCGGCGAGGAGAACCTGATCGGGATAGGAAACCCAGTAGGGCGCCGGGATGAGAACCTCGTCCCCCTCCTGGATCAGGGCCTGGCCGATGTTGTAGAGGCTGTGCTTGGCGCCGGTTGAAACGCATATTTCCTCACGGGAATAGTGCAGTCCGTGATCACGCTTCATCTTGGCGATGATGGCTTCCTTGAGATCGTTTGCCCCACCCACCGGCATGTATCTCGTAAAACCGGAATCGATGGCTTTCTTGGCGGCGTTCCTGATGGCAAGCGGGGTCTCGAAATCCGGCTCGCCCGCGCCGAAACTGATAACGTCCACTCCCACGGCCTTGAGCGACTTGGCCTTCGCATCTATGGTCAGCGTGGGAGAGGGCTTGATTCTTCCCACGCGGTCAGCTAGTTTCATGTCATTCCTCTCTTAAAGTCTCACCAAAAGCTACGAAGGCACTGAGAAAAGAAAAACCGGAAGGAAATTCCTGCAAAAATCTTTAGAGGTCTCAGTTTACCCGAAAATTTTTTCTTCTCTTAGTGCCGTTGCGCCTTCGTGTGAGGTAAATTTTCAACCATCTGAATACCGGTCTCACCCGTTCCCGCCCAGACCGTATTTCTCCCTCAGGGCGGCCTTCACCTCGGGGGGGACGAATCTGTCGATGTCCCCGCCCAGGCCGCAGACCTCCTTGACAATGGAGGAGGAGAGATAGCCGTACTGGATCGAGGTCATCAGGAAGAGCGTCTCCACGTCGTGGCCGAGGTTGCTGTTCATCTGGGCAATCTGGAACTCGTACTCGAAATCCGAGATCGCCCGCAGGCCGCGGATGATCACGTGAGCCTCCCGACGAACGACGTAATCTATCAGAAGTCCTGTAAAAGTGTCAACCCTGACCCGGTTCACGTCCACGACCTGCCTGATCAGGTCCATCCGTTCCGCGATGCTGAAAAGCGACTTTTTCTGTGAATTGCACGCCACCGCGACGATGATCTCATCAAAAATTCTAAGAGAGCGGTTGATGATGTCAAGGTGGCCGTAGGTGATCGGATCAAACGAGCCGGGATAAACGGCTATTTTTTTCATTATTCCCCCGATATATATAATTCAAGGGCCGTATCGCCGTAAACCCGGCGTCCGGCCTTCACAAAAGGCCCCATGCGTTCCGGCAGCACGTTCCGGTTCGCGGCCTCGGCAATGTACATCCCCCCGGGAGCCAGGAGCCCCAGGGAGGCGAGTCTGTCCGCAACGGTTGGGTAGAGATCCGAAGAATAGGGTGGATCAAAGAATATGATGGCAAAGGAACCGCCGCGTCCGGCCAGAAGGGGCAGGGCTCTCAGCAGGTCCATTTCCAGGATGGTGGCGCGCTCGGCCAGGTGGGTGGCCAGCAGGTTTCGTTTGAGGCATGTCACCGCTTCCCGGCTCTTCTCGATGAAACAGCAGGAAGCCGCGCCGCGGCTTAAAGCCTCGATGCCGAACCCGCCGGATCCGGCGCAGATATCCAGCGCATGGACGCCGTCAAGGTCGTAACGGCTCTGAATGATGCTGAAGAGCGCCTCCCTGACCCGGTCCGCCGTGGGTCGTGTCCGCATGCCCCGTGACGCAACCAGCCGGGTTCCGCGCGCGCTTCCCGCTATGACGCGCATAAGCTCTCCGCTTCATTGAATTTCTTGAACACCAATACCTCAACTGGGACGGGGCGTCAAGCCGGAAGGGGGATCACGGTACATTTAACGACGCCTCACGTCAATTGTTTGTTGAAAACAGCAGCCACATCAGTACAATGGCATCCATTCCCTGCTGGTTTCCATCCGGAGAGAGACATGCTGACTCACATCACATTCGGACCGGGGCTGATTCCGTTGCTGGCAATAACCATCCTTGGCGCGGCGCCGTCTGTCATGCCGATCGCGGCCCGCGCAACCGAATGGCAGAAACTCACCCAGACGACGAATCACAAGGTATCCATCGACATGGAGTCGGCTCAGCAGGGTTCCGGCGGCAAGATCACGGTCCTGCTGCAATTCACCCCCCGCGGGGAGCTGCAGCGCCGGGCCGCCGCCGGCAAGTACGGCTACGGGAACTATCTCCGGCACCTGGAACAGTACGAGATCGACTGCGCCGAACGGAGCGCCAGGCTGGAATTCCTGGATATTCTGGGATGGCAGGACAAGAGGATCACCAGGATGCCGGGAAGCGACCGGAAGGAAGAGATCGCAGCCGACTCGGTGCTGGACAGGGTTGCGGCCCTGGTCTGCCCCGAAGACGACGGCGACGGGGAGGATGGGGAAGACACGGCGGAAGACTCCGTGACCGCCGCGTCCCCAGACTCCCCCACCGACGCCCTGCTCTCCCTGGAGCTGCGGCAGCGGATCGAGAACGCCCAGCAGCGCACCGTAACCGAACCGGGCAACTACCTCGCGTGGGTCGAACTGGGCAACGCCTGGTACGATTCGGACAGCCCGAAGCAGGCCATCGAGGCTTACGACCGCGCCCTTGCGCTCAAGCCGGACAATTCGGACGTCCTCAACGACCAGGGCGCCATGTACCGCCAGATGGGCGATTTCAGACACGCCCTGTCGAACTTTGAAAAGGCGCTGACAATCGATCCGGGCAATCTGGAGAGCCTGTACAACATGGGGCACATCTATGCCTTCGACCTGAAGCAGACGGCCAGGGCGCTGGAGATCTGGAAGCGCTATCTGACCCTCGACGGCGCAAGCGAGACCGCCGAACAGGTGCGTTCCTTCATCAAACAGTACGGGGGGACGCCGGAAGCCAGATGATGCCAGGAAAAGCTACCCATTTGCCCCGGCCTGTGGTACCTTAAGCCCGAGTCCATGCACCTGCTGTCGTCGCTCCCGATTGAAGCAGCCGCCATCCGCGCCCGTAGCTCAGCTGGATAGAGCACCAGGCTTCGAACCTGGGTGTCGGGAGTTCGAATCTCTCCGGGCGCGCCATTCAAATTTCAAACGCTGCAAGAAGAACGCAAGCCAGTGTTTTTACGCTGGCTTTTTTTTGGTTGTCACATGAGCCTCTTGCAAAAATCGCTGAGAAACGGAGTCCTCTGTTGGAGGGGTGAAGCCGCAATCGTCTGATATGCTGGCTATTTCCCCCTCTCCCTAACCCTCCCACCAAGGGGTGGGAACTTCTTACCATTTATGCAAGAGCCTCACATTGAACAAGCCCGGATATGAGCTGGGAAGATAACATAATTGAGAAACAGGAAGTTGTTGACAGCCAGTTAGCACATTGCTAACCTATGAACATGTACGGCATCGAATACAGCAGAGAGGCGCTGAAGGCATTGCGGCCCATGCCTGCAAACACCCGGCGGCTTATTGTCTCAAAGATAGAAGAGCTTGCCGCCGATCCGTTCGCCGTCAACAACAACGTCAAGAAGCTGGCGGGGCGGCCAGGCTACCGTTTGAGAGTGGGTAGCTGGCGCATCATATATGAAATTCAGGATGACGTCTTAATCCTGTTCGTCATCGCCATTGGCCCGCGCGGAGGAATCTACCAATGACCAGAGTGCAGATAATAGAGCAGAACGGGACCCCGGCATTTGCCGTTATCCCCATCGACATGTGGGACAAACTGCGCGAAGCCGCCGAAGAACTTGAAGACACCGCCCTGTACGACGAAGTAAAAACCAATGACGACGGATTCCGCATACCACACGAAATCATCACGCGAACCCTGATAGGAGGAGAGAGCCCCGTCAAGGCATGGCGTGAGCATCGCGGCCTTACCCAGGACACCTTGTCAACCACGGCCGGCATCAGCAAGGCGTACCTGTCCCAGATCGAAAACGGCAAGCGCCACGGCGCCGTGCGGGTTCTGAAGGCCATCGCGAAAGCGCTGGCGGTTCCGCTTGACGTGATTACGGAAGACGGTGGAGCCAGAGGGAGCTGTTTGTAACTTGCCCATCCTCCAGTATAATCATTCCCATCAGCCGGACACGGGTAAACTGAAATATCTCCAAGGAGGTGGATCATGGCCAACTGTAGAGCATGCAACAGGCCGGTCCCGGAAGGGGCGGACAAATGTCCGGTGTGTTATACGCCGGTGGAAATCAAGAAGGGTGCCGATAGTTTCGATGACTCATTTCCCCCCCAGATGCAGAACCCCGCTCCGGACCCGGCCGGCGCCCGACCGTGCCCCAAATGCGCCAGGAGCATTCCCGGGGACGCAAAGGAATGCCCCCACTGCCATACCAAAATCGGCTGGCTCTCCCGGCTGAAATCGTCGATCGGGGTGAAGTGACCTCAGCTCCGGAACATGCAGAGAACAAAAACCGGTCAGGGGATCTTCCCTGGCCGGTTTTGTTTTGGGGGAGGGGGAGTCGAACTTCAGTACTTTTGCAAGAGCCTCACAGAAATCGAGATAGGAGAGTCGGACCGGCGCAATGCTATTTGAAGCGCTTCAGCACCTCGGGGTTGGTCCTGACGGCGGTGGCATCGGGGAATGCGAGCGGCACGGCGGAGACGTAAC
>CAZRPI010000013.1:0-2901 GCA_964601865.1 uncultured Pelobacter sp.
AGAGTACCGGATCGGTGACCGCTTCCGCCGGAGTATGATGACAGGCGATCACCTCGCAGTAAGCCTCGGGAAAATTCCATTTGCGGGCAATGCACAGTCCGATCTCGCAGTGGCTCGTCCCGAACCGCTCGATTTCCGCGCTCCGCATGGAAACCGGCTTGTCCTTGATCGCGGCCAGAACTTCCTGAAACTCCGCCGCCATGTGCATGTTCAGAACCACCATGCCGAGATTGTGGATTATTCCGGCGATATAGGCCTTTTCGAGATCCCTGTAACCGATCTTGCCGGCGATGATTTTCGAAACCATACCGACGCCGAACGCATGCTCCCAGAAAACCCCCACCTCAAAGGCGCCCTTCCCCTTCTCGAAGGCGCTGATGAACGATGTGGTCAGGGCCATTTCGCGGATATGGCGCAACCCCAGGTAGACGAGGGCCAACCTGAGCGAAGTGATCTCGTGAGTCGGAGCATAGACCGGCGAATTGAGCATTTTCAGGACCCGCGCCGTCATGACCTGATCGGAGAGCATCAGGTCCGCCACTTCCTCGACGTTTACGTCCGGCTGATCGAGGAGTTGCATGACCTGGGTGGCAACCGCGGGGATAGTCGGCAGGTCTTCGACTTTTTCCACCATCTGTTCGGCTTTCTTGATCCGTTCATTCTTGTCCATTTAATTGAGACCTTTCAGACGCTATTTCTTGTAGGCGAATCCGCCGGGAAAATGCACGGTTTTGAATTTGTCGTTCACACCGTGCAGCGACTCGGACTGGCCGACAAAGAAATATCCGTACGGCTGCAGGTTGTTGTAGAAATGCTGTACAACTTTGGATTTGGAAGCGGTGTCGAAATAGATCAGCACGTTTGCGCAAAAAATGATGTCAAAGGTCTTCATGAAGATCATCTTGTTGTCATCGTAGAGGTTGAGCTTGTTAAACGTGACGAATTTCTTCACTTCGGGGGACAGGATGAATTTACCGCTATCCTCCCGGATATACTTGCGTTTGTAAATATCGGGGATATTGCGCACCGAGTAGGAGTTGTACACCGCCTCCTTGGCCTGGGCGATAACGGTTTCATTGATATCGGTGCCGACGATCTCGATGATCCAGTCCTTCAGGAGGGTCGCCCTTTTTTCCAGAAGAATCATGGACAGGGTATACGCCTCTTCACCGGAAGAGGAGGCGGCGCTCCAGATGCGGAGTTTGCGGAACCCCATCTTGGTCTTGATGGCGACGATCTCCGGGAGGAGTTTCGTTTCCAGGGCATTCAACTGCGGCACATTACGAAAGAAGTAGGTTTCATTGGTGGTGATTTCATCCATCAGATACTTCAGCTCGCCGGCGCCGCGGGACGATTTCAGCAGCAGGTAGTAGTCGTTGTGCGTCTTGACGCCGGTGGCTTCCATCCTGCGCGCGAGCCGGCTTTCCAGGAAGTACTTCTTGGTCGTGTGGAAGTACATGCCGCACAGATTGTAGATGAAGTCCCGTAACTGTTCAAAATCCTTGTCTGATATTGCCACAATATATCCCTTCGCTTCACGAGTTGCTATGGTCTGAAAACAGGGCCGGATCAGCGGCCGGAGCCGCAGTCACCATTCTCCACCAGCCCGACGGGATCGATGATCAGCGCCACCCGCCCGTCACCGAGAATGGTGGAGCCCGCAATCCCCGGTACGTTGGCCAGGTAGTTCCCCAGGGATTTGATGGCAACCTCCTGCTGTCCCACGAGACGTGTCACCACCAGCCCCATCCTCTTGTCGGCGCTGCCCACGACCACCACATAGCAGAAGTCGCTCTGCTCGCCCTGCCTCAATACGTTGAAAACCCTCTCCAGACGGACAAGGGGCAACACCATGTCGCGCAGTTTGAGAACCTCCTGGCCGCCGATCACATGGAACGCGCGCTGGTCGACCCGGAGTGTTTCAAGAACCGACGAGAGGGGTATGGAGTAGACCTCTCCCTCGACTTCCACCAGCAGTGACTGGATGATGGCCAGAGTAAGGGGAAGACGGAGAATGAATTCTGACCCCTGTCCCTTCTCGCTTTTTATCTCTATCAGACCGTTCAGTTTCTTTATGTTCGTCCTGACCACGTCCATGCCGACGCCGCGGCCCGACAGGTCGCTTGCCTTGTCCTTGGTGGAGAATCCGGGCAGGAAGATGAGATCGAACAGCTCACGCTGGCTCATGGCCGCAAGCTGATCCTCGGTTACCAGCCCCTTTTCCAGCGCCTTGCGTCCCACCCTGTCCGTATCGATTCCGGCGCCGTCATCCTTGATGCTGATGATAATCTGGTTTCCCTCGTGGACGGCGGACAGCACCAGGGTTCCGGTCCTCGGCTTGCCAGAGGCGACACGCTGTTCCGGCTTCTCCAGTCCGTGGTCCATGGCGTTGCGGATCAGATGGATCAGCGGATCCCCGATCTCGTCGACAACCGAGCGGTCGAGTTCCGTTTCCTCGCCGAAAATCTGCAGATCGACTTCCTTGCCCAGGTCCCTGGCCATGCTGCGTACGATGCGGGGAAACTTCTTGAAAACTTTTTCCACAGGCAGCATGCGCATCTTCAGGACCTGCATCTGCAGTTCGGAGGTCACGAAATTCATCCTCTTCGTGAGCTTGCCGAATTCCTCGTTGAAATCGATCTTGGCCGCCCCCTCCTGCTGCAGGTTCTGGTTGATCTGGATCATGCGGTTGCGTTCCAGCACCAACTCACCCACCTGGTTCATCAGATCGTCAAGGCGCTTGATGTCCACCCGCACCGTGGTGTTGTCGGAAAGCTCCTCCCCCTTCCCCTCGGCAGGCTTGGGAGGAGAGACCGCCTTCTTCACCACGGCGCCGCCGGCGCTCTTCGGAGGGGGAGAAGGCTGGACTTCGCGTTTTGGAGCAGCGGCGGGCGCGGCAAC
>CAZRPI010000013.1:3001-44287 GCA_964601865.1 uncultured Pelobacter sp.
GCGGCAACCGGCTCGGCGGCCGGTGGAGCAGCGGGTTCAGTGGCGGTTGGCGCCTGGGGCTCGGGCGGCGCGGCCTGTTCCGCTTCCGGCTGCGGAGCGGCCACGGCAACGCCTTCGGCAAGCAGGGGAAGAAGTTTGGCTATGGTACCATCGATTTCCCGTTCCTGGATCTCGCCTGCCTTGATATCGCTGACCAGAACCTTGACGAGATCGGTCGCCTCCAGAATAACGTCCATGATTTCCGGGGTAACCAGCAGTTCACCCTTGCGAAGACGGTTCAAGACATCTTCGGTTTTGTGGGTCACCTTGACCAGCAGGTCAAAACCGAGGAAACTGGAGGCGCCCTTGACCGTATGAATCGACCTGAAAATCCGGTTAAGCAGCTCGGAGTCATCCGATGCCTTTTCCAACGCCACGAGATCATCGTCAAGTTTCTCAAGCAGTTCGGTTGTTTCCGCAAGAAAGCCTTCCAATAACTCCTGGTCTTCACAATCAATCGGCGGCATGTCGCTCTCCTGGAAATTATTTAGACTGAAGACCGAAGGTTGAGGGCTGAAGAACGGCTTTTTTCGTTTCCACTGCGTATGCCGTGCCTTCAGTCATCTGCCTTCAGTCATTACACCTGATACTAAAGCGAACTGAATACGCTTTTTTCTTCGGCGGAAAACATTTTTTCCAGATCCAGC
This sequence comes from uncultured Pelobacter sp., assembly GCA_964601865.1. GTDB lineage: Bacteria > Desulfobacterota > Desulfuromonadia > Geobacterales > Pseudopelobacteraceae > Pseudopelobacter. The sequence continues at coordinate 3,688 of CAZRPI010000013.1, forward strand.
AGCACGAGGAGCCGCTCGGCCTGATTGACCACGCCGGAGATACAGTCCTGGTCGATACCGCTGGCTACCACCGCGGGGGAGGGCTGAATTTCGCTTCCTGAAATCCGGATAACCTCCGAAACCGCATCGACCGTGAACCCCATCAGTTCGCCGTCAACATCCATGACCATGATGCGGGTCTGTTTATCGTTTTCGGTTTCCATCAGGCCGAACTTCTTGCGCATGCAGATGATCGGAATCACCTTGCCGCGGAGATTGATGACGCCGTCAACGTAGTGGGGGGTATTGGGAACCCTGGTAACGACGGGCATGCGGATTATTTCCCGAACCTTCAGGACATCGACTCCGTACTCTTCCTGATCAAGGCTGAAACTTACAAGCTGGATCAGCTCTCCACGGGACTCATTGGGATTTACGGTCACAAGAGCATTACTCATCGGTAGCCTCCTCGGATGCTGTTGCTGAACTTAAATGTTTTCGCAAACTCGTTTTATTCATATCCGATGGTTTCATCGGGAATTATGATTCAAAGGGTGGCCGTACTGGCTCACCGTCAGGTTCCATTCCGGGACGATCACCCCGGAACAGAACGGAATCCGGAATCCGGACCATTTCGGGCCGTAAGCAGGTGGAATCCGCGCTCAAGGTGTTTAAAAGTATCATGCAAACCATAGAATAATCAAGCACGGTTACGTTTATTCATTATAATTTCGGCCGGATTACCCATAACCACAATCCATCTCCCGCACAATCTTCCGTTCCCGTTCCGAACAGGGCGGAAACTTTCAAAAGTCATAATATTGACATTTCAGAATTTTGACGCTATATTTTAGTCAAAGAATTAATTAAAAATTTTCCCATTCTCACTTTTCGGTACTGACGCAATGCACACAAACAGAACGATACTGATCGCGGACAACGATCAGAAAATCCGGAACCTCGTATCGGCTTACCTGAGCTATAAGGGATACGAAATCGCCTCGGCCGACGACAGGCGTCCCCTTTTCGACACCATCCAGGAGCAGCGGATCTCCACCGTTATTGCGGAATTGGCCTACCTGAACTCGATTGCCCCCGACTTCAGGGAACGCGTGAAAAAGGCGAACCAGACACTGGTTATCATCGCTTATGGCGCGCCGGAAGAGCTCCCCGCCCAGCCGCACGGCGAGGAAAACGTTTTTTTCCTGGCAAAACCCCTCAACCTGGATGAACTGGAAAGCATCGTCATGCGGGCCGCCGAATATCTCTCCATGAAACAGCTTGCGGTGAAGGCGGATGCGGCAAGGGCCACAAGCCCGCTCTGTTCGACGATCGTGGGCAGAAGCAGGCCGATGCAGGAACTGTTCGAGATGATAGAAAAGGTTGCCGAATCCAACGCCACGGTCCTGATCCAAGGCGAGTCGGGAACCGGCAAGGAACTTGCAGCGCGAGCCATACATCAACTGAGCAACAGGAGCGACAAGAAGTTTATCCCGATCAACTGCGCCGCCATCCCCGACGATCTTCTGGAAAGCGAGCTGTTCGGCCATGTCAAGGGCTCATTTACCGGCGCATACGCAAACCGGATCGGCCGCTTTGAGATGGCGGACAGGGGAACGCTTTTCCTGGACGAAATCGGTGACATGAAAGCGGCCCTCCAGGTCAAGCTGCTGCGGGTCCTGCAGACCAGGGAAGTGGAACCGGTCGGTTCGACCAAGACGCAGAAGGTGGACGTGCGTATCATCGCCGCCACCAACAAAAACCTGGAAGAACTGGTGGCCAACAGGCTTTTCCGCGAAGACCTCTACTACCGCCTGTCGGTAATACCCATTTCCATTCCGCCCCTGCGGGAGCGCAGAGAGGATATTCCGCTCCTGATTCACAACTTTCTCACGGTCTTTAACGCCGACTGCAGATATTCGGTCAGGGGGTTCTCCCGCGAGGCCCTCGACATCCTCTGCAACTATGACTGGCCGGGTAACGTGAGGGAACTGGAGAACCTGGTGGAACGCCTGGTGATCATCAAAAACAGCGGTTTCATCACCCCCGCCGATCTCCCGGAAAAGTATCTTGCCGGCGGCGCCGCGCGGATTCAGACGCCAGCCATTCCGGAGGAAGATACGCAGTTGCCGCCCGAGGGGATCTGCCTCAACTCCGCGGTGGAAGAGTTCGAAAACCGCCTGATACTTCAGGCGCTGGAGCGCACCCGGGGCAACAAGAAAGAGGCTGCCGCCCTTCTCAACCTGAAGCGGACCACCCTCATCGAGAAGCTCAAGAAGAAGAACCTGACGTACTTCGACGACAACTAGACCGCCATGAGCGTAGGAACAAGCGACAGAATATCACTGTTCACACCGCTGCTGTCACAACTGGCGCGGGAACGGGGCGCCGTTTCCAGTGACGGACGGACGGACGGCGCGTTTTCCGGCAGGCTGGACACCGCCATCGCGGGCACATCCGGCAAGGGGGAAACCACGCCCCCCAGCGCCCGGGCGCTGGCCGAGAGCCTGAACCTGGAGATGCTCCACACCACTCTGGCGCTGGCCGGAGAACAGAAAACGGACTCACAGCCGGTCCTCCCGTTCACCCCCCACTCCTCGGTTCTGCAGTCCATGCTCGACTCCTACCGCGCCAACCAGGCAGGGGAAACGTCGTCATCCCGGGAGTCCGGACCATCCCAGCCATTACCCGACACCACCGAACCGGTTGACGGCGCCACCGTATCCGCCGAGCTCTCTCCCGGAACCCGGTGGCTCGAGCCGATCATCGCCAGAGCCTCCAGGCGCTACGGCGTCGAGGCCGGCCTGATCAAGGCGGTCATCAAAGCGGAGAGCAACTTCAATCCCAACGCCGTATCAGCGGCCGGCGCCCGCGGCCTGATGCAGCTCATGCCCGGAACCGCCCGGGACCTGGGTGTCAGCAACTCCTTCGACCCGGAGCAGAATGTCATGGCGGGCACACGCTTTCTGCGCAACCTGCTCGACCGCTATAACGGCGATATTGACTCGACCCTGGCCGCCTACAACTGGGGTCCGGGCAACGTGGACAGGAAGCCGGACCGTCTGCCCCGCGAGACCCGCAACTACCTGGCCCGCGTCAAACAGCTCTACAACACCTACACCGGTTGACACAACCTTTTACGCCCCTCATCCGCCGCAGGCGCCGCCGTCACGGCAGCGTCTTCCACCCGTCTGTTACTGCTTGCGCCCCCCTGCCGGGCATGTCATAATTCGACGGTTTCTGCCCATTCATGCGAGACAAGAGAGAGATTAATCCATGGGAAAGCTATTCGTTATCGGAACGGGACCGGGGGAGCTCGCGCACCTGACCGACGCCGCCCGACGGGCCATCGCCGCGTCGGATGTCATCATCGGTTATGACAGTTATCTTGAACAGCTGGAGCAACTGATCAAGGGAAAGAAAACCGTCGCCACGGGCATGATGCGCGAGGTGGAGCGCTGCTCCGAAGCCATAAGAAGGGCCTCTTCCGGTGAGACGGTCGGCCTCGTGTCGGGTGGGGATCCGGGAATATATGGGATGGCGGGGCTGGTGCTGGAACTGCTTGAGGACGGTTCGGGGCCGGGACGCAACGGCGCCCAGCCGGACGTGCAGGTGATTCCCGGAGTCTCGGCCGTACAGGCCGCGGCCTCCGTGCTGGGCGCGCCGCTGATGCACGATTTCTCCGTCATCTCCCTCTCCGACCTGCTCACCCCGTGGGAACTGATCAAAGCCAGAGTGGAAGCGGCGGCCCGCGCCGACTTCGTCATCGCCCTTTACAACCCCCGCAGCACAAAACGGGTCACCCAGATCGAAGAGGCCCGCAGGATCATCCTCGCCTGCCGTCCCGGGTCCACACCGGCAGGCATTGTGCGCAACGCCTGCCGCGCCGGCCAGTCGGTCACGGTAACCACCCTGGAAAAACTGCCGGATCACGACATCGACATGTCAACCATCGTGATCATCGGCAATTCCACCAGTTTTGTCGACAGCCAGGGACGCATGGTGACCCCCCGCGGCTATGCCCGCAAATACCGGGAGGCTGCTCCGCCCGCTCCGGCAACCGGCTGCGACGGCCCGCTGCCGGACGCGGCGGCGCTGATGTTCTGCGGCACCGCGTCGGATGTGGGCAAATCCGTACTCACGGCCGGTTTCTGCCGCTCCCTGGTCAGGCGCGGCCTGACCGTGGCGCCGTTCAAATCCCAGAACATGTCCCTGAACTCCTTCGTCACCCCGGAGGGGGGCGAACTGGGACGCGCCCAGGCCATGCAGGCCCAGGCCTGCAACATCCCTCCCCACACCGACATGAACCCGGTGCTGCTCAAGCCCAACTCCGACACCGGCAGCCAGGTCATTGTCCAGGGGCGGCCCGTGGCCAACATGGACGTCAGGGAATACGACGGCTTCAAGCCCCGGGCAATGGAAAAAATCAGGGAAAGTTTCGGGAACCTGCGCCGGGCCAACGATTTCATCGTCATCGAGGGCGCCGGCAGTATCTCGGAAATCAACCTCAGGGACAACGACATCGCCAACATGAAGATCGCCCTCATGGCCCGCTGCCCGGTGATCCTGGTGGCCGACATCGACCGGGGCGGAGTCTTTGCCCAGATCGCCGGCACCATCGACCTGCTGGAGCCATGGGAAAGGGCCTACATCAGGGGGGTCATCATCAACAAGTTCCGGGGAGACCCCTCGATCCTGACGCCCGGCATCGACTTCATCGAGAAGAAAACCGGCGTGCCGGTGCTGGGCGTTCTCCCCTGGCTGCCCGAGCTCCGTCTCCCGGCCGAGGACAGCGTCATCCTGGGCCGGGAGCCTAGGGAAACCTCCCGTACGGGCAACCCCGACCGCATCATGATCGGTATCATCCGGCTGCCGCGCATCTCCAACTTCACCGATTTCGATCAACTGCGGGCCGAACCGGATGTGGTCCTGAGCTACGTCACCACCCCTCAAGAGATGGAGGGGCTCGACGTCCTGATCATTCCGGGGAGCAAATCCACCATCGGCGACCTCTCCTTCCTGAGGGAAAGGGGGCTGTTCGAGGCGATCAGCGGCTTCAGGGGACGGATCGTCGGCATCTGCGGCGGCTACCAGATGCTGGGCCTGCGCGTTGCCGACCCCGACCTGCTGGAGGGGTCTCGGCCCGAAGCCGCGGGGCTTGCCCTGCTGCAGGTGGAAACCACCATGCTGGCGGAGAAGGAAACCCATCAGGCCGTGGCGCGCCTGGAGGGGCACGGCCGCGCCCTGGCGCCGGGCTTAGCCGGTGAGCTGACCGGGTACGAGATCCACATGGGAAAAACGGAGTACGTGGGCGTCCCCACCCCCTTTGCCCGCATCCTCCGGCGGGGAGGAGAGCGGGTCGATCTCCTGGACGGCTCGGTTGCCGACAACGGCCGGGTTTTCGGGACCTACCTGCACGGCATCTTCGACAACGCCGGTTTCAGGGACGGCTACCTGAACGGGATCCGGAGCGAGAAGGGGCTGCCGATGCCATCGCCGGAGACGAGGGGGGCACAGGCCGATCCCTTCGACCTCCTTGCCGGCCACATGGAGAAACATCTGGACATGGAGAAACTCCTCCGGATATGCGGACTTGCCGGTGATCAGGCCTGACCCGGCACTCCTGGCGCTGGCGCTGCTGCTCGACCTGATCATGGGCGACCCCCGCTGGCTGCCCCATCCCGTCGTCATGACGGGAAGAGTGATCACCCTCCTGGAAAGGGTACTGCGGAAAACCATGGGCAGTGGGCGGCCGGCAGGCGTGATCCTGCTGCTGCTGACCGTTACGGTCGTGACGGCGGTTGGCTGGCTGGCGCTCCGGGGGGCCGCCCTGATCCATCCCCTGGCAGGCATGGCGGTTGCCGTCCATCTCTCCTCCACCTGCCTGGCCGCCCGTTCACTGCAGCGGGAATCGGCCCTGGTGGCCGACGCCCTGGCGTCCGGCGACATCCTTTCGGCGCGGAAACGGCTCTCCTACATCGTCGGCCGCGACACGGAGAGTCTGGACGAACCGGAGATCTGGCGCGCCCTGATCGAAACCGTGGCGGAAAACACCGGCGACGGCATCATCGCGCCCCTGTTCTGGCTCGCCCTGGGTGGTCCGCTGGCCGGGATGGCGTTCAAAGCGGTCAGCACCCTGGATTCCATGGTGGGGTACAAAAACGAGCGTTACCTCCACCTCGGCTGGGCCTCGGCCCGTGCGGACGACCTGATGAATTTTGTCCCGGCCCGGCTCACCGCCCTCCTGATGATCGTCGCCGCGCCGCTGGCGGGGCTCTCTCTCCGCGATGCGGCGGCCATAACCATGCGCGACCGGCTGAATCACCCCTCCCCCAACAGCGCCCACCCGGAGGCGGCCGCTGCCGGAGCGCTGGGCATCCGCCTGGGGGGGCCTTCCACATACGGCGGACGGCTGTCCGTCAAACAGTACATCGGCGATCCGCGTAACCCGATCGACGGCCGCGCCTATCGCCGCATGGTAAGACTGATGTTTGCCGCCACACTGGTGATGGCTCTCGTCTCCCTTGCCGCACTTGTCCTTCTGAGAGGTTTTCATGCCACGTACCTATGAGCACGGCGGGGACATCATTTCCGTGGCCCGCCGCAACGGTTTTGCCATCACCGACGCGATTGACTTCTCGGCCAACATCAACCCGCTGGGGCTTTCTCCCAAAGTAAGAGAAACCATAGCTGGGGCTCTCGACAGCCTGGTGCACTACCCGGACAACGACTGCCAGGGGCTGAAGCAGGCGCTGTCCCGGTTCCACGGCATCCCGGAGGAATGTTTCGCCATCGCCAACGGATCGACCGAAATCATCTATACCCTGCCGTCGCTGATACCCGGCAGGAGTGCTCTGATCGTCTCGCCCACCTTCAGCGAGTATTCCCATGCCTTGCTGCAGCAGCACTGCGAGGTACGGCATCTGCTCCTCCCGCCCGGCGACGGTTTCCGGCTGGATCTGGACCGGCTGGGCGAGCTCCTGAACGATTACTACGACGCACTTTACCTCTGCAATCCGGGAAACCCCAACGGCAAGCTCTATCCGCGCCGGACCGTCGAGGAGGTTTACGCCCTCTGCCGTGAAACCGGGACGTTCCTGGTTCTCGACGAGGCGTTCATGGATTTCTGCGAGGACTCTTCGGCCAAGCGCGCCATCATCGCATCCGACCACGGCATCGTGCTGCGTTCCATGACCAAGTTCTACGCCATGCCCGGCCTGCGGCTCGGGTACGCCATTGCCTCCCCCGCCCTGACGGAACGTCTCTCGTCCATGGGCGGTCCATGGAGCGTCAACACCCTGGCGCAAGTCGCCGGTGTAGCCGCGCTGGCCGACGGCGAATACGCCGCACGCTCCATCGCAACCGTCGCCGCTCTCCGGAGGGACCTGCACCAGGCCCTCTCCGCATTGCCCCAACTTGTCGCGTATCCTTCCAGCGCCAACTTCCTCCTGGTGGAGATCACCTCCGGCCCCACATCCGGCGAACTGAGACAACGGCTGATGGAGAAGATGATCCTGATCAGGGACTGCAGCAACTTTACCGGCCTGTCCGAACGCTTTTTCCGCATTGCCGTACGCACCGCGGAAGAAAACGCGCGCCTGCTGGAATGCCTGAAGGAGATTTTCACTGTATAATTAAAATGACGGATATTTTTCCAGGCCACCCTATAGCGAATCACCGATTGACAGATGGGGAAGAATCCGATGGGGGCGTATGGTGAATCGTAAGTTGGCCGACAAATCGAATGGAACCTTCCACCGCGGGATAATTGCCGTCGCGGGAATGGCGCTGTTAGCCCTTCTGTGCGGCGCCTCCTGGTATTACCGTTACCAGGAGGATCAGTACAGCCGGGTGGTCATGGATCAGCTTTCCGCCATCGGCCGGCTCAAGGCGCACCAGATTATGGACTGGCGTCATGAACGTTTCGGCGACGCCTCCGTGATATCGGAATCGCCATTCCTCAGACAGGCCGTCATTTCCCTGCTGACAAATCCCGACAAAAAACGCGCCGCACAGATGCGAATAAGGTTCGCAAGCCTCGCAACCCACTACAATTACTCCGATGTACTACTGGTGGATCGGGAGGGACGGATTCGCCTGGGACTGGGTCAACACAGAAGCCTCCTACCCGGATACAAGACTCCTCTCAACGAAGCATTTTACAAAGGGACTCCGGTATTTTCCGATCTTCACGCCGACCGTAAACACCAAACTCCCCACCTCAGCGTGGCGGCGCCGTTTTTCACCGGTGAGGGCCGGGAACGGAAACCTATCGGCGCCATCATACTGATCAGCGACGCATCGCAGTTCCTCTATCCCCTGATCCAGACATGGCCCACACCGAGCAAATCGGCCGAGACCCTGCTCGTAGCGCGTGACGGCAACAACGCCCTCATCCTCAACGATCTCCGCCACACAAAAGACACGGCCCTGAAAATGAGGATCCCCCTGAATCGTACCGACATCATCGCTGTTATGGCCGTACTTGGCAAACAGGGTATCGTCACAGGTAGGGATTACAGGGGCACCGAGGTGATGGCTGCACTCACAAAAGTTTCCGGTTTTCCATGGTATATGGTGGCCAAGGTTGACCGGAAGGAGCTGTACGCGGACTGGCGCGCCCGTTCCTTCCAGTTCATGCTGCTGTTTCTGGCATTGACTGGTGGAATCGCGGCCATGGCCCTGGCGTTCTGGCAGCGGCACAAAAAAGACCAGTATCTCGCATTGTACCAGGCGGAAAGCGATCTGCGGGCAAGTGTACAGCGACACAAAATCACTCTGGAAGCAATCGGCGACGCCGTCATCGCCACTGACCCGCTGGGCCAGGTGGAATTTCTGAATCCGGTGGCGGAAACCCTGACCGGATGGTCCCAGTCGGAAGCCGCTGGCAGACCTCTGGCCGAAGTCTTCCGCATCATCAATAAGGAGTCGAGGGAAAGCGTTGAAGAGCCGGTTACCAGAGTACTGCGCGAGGAGACGGTGGTGGGGCTCGCCAACCACACCCTGCTCATCGCCAGGGACGGCAGGGAGATTCCCATCGCCGATTCGGCGGCCCCGATCCGGGATGATTCGGGCATGATCACCGGAGTCGTGCTGGTCTTCCGCGACCAGACCGAGGAGAAACGCGCCCACCAGCTGCTGCAGGCACGGCTGAACCTGCTGGAATATGCCACAACCCACGCCCTGGAAGATCTGTTGACCAGGACGCTGGACGAAGCGGGGAACCTGCTGCAGAGCCCTATCGGCTTCTACCATTTCGTAGATTCTGACCAGCAGTCGCTCACACTTCAGCAGTGGTCAACCCGTACCCGTCGGGAGTTCTGCCGCGCCGGAGGACGCGGAATGCATTATCCCATCGCTCAAGCCGGAGTATGGGTGGATTGCATCCGGGAGGCAAAACCGGTAATTCACAACGACTACGCATCGCTGCCGCACAAAAAGGGGCTGCCCCCCGGCCATGCCGAAGTGATTCGCGAACTGCTGGTTCCCGTCATGCGGGAAGGAAAGATTGTAGCCATCATCGGCGTGGGCAACAAACCTGCTGATTACACCGATGAAGACGTGGAAACAATCGCCTATCTGGCCGACATTACCTGGAACATCATCGAACAGAAACGAATGGAAGAGAGGCTGCGGGAGAATGAGGCGTTTCTGAACACCCTGTTCGAGGCCATTCCGTTACCTCTCTACCACAAGGACCGGGAGGGACTGTACCGGGGCTTCAACAGGGCCTTCGAGGCATTCCTGGGCATTACGAGAGAAAAAGCGATCGGCAAGACGGTCTTCCAGATCAATCCGCCGGAGCTCGCCGGAACCTATCACGCCAGGGATCTGGAGCTGTTCGAAAGGGGTGGGATACAGCAGTACGAATTCCAGATCAGGAACGCGCAGGGAGAACTGCGTGACGTCATCTTCAGCAAGGCGCCTCTTCGCGACAGCCATGGAAACATAAACGGTCTGATCGGCGCCATCATCGATATCAGCGAGCGCAAACGAGCCGAAGAGGAGCGGGAAAAACTGCACGTTCAGCTCAACCAGGCCCAGAAGATGGAATCGGTGGGGCGGCTGGCTGGCGGAGTAGCCCATGACTTCAACAACATGCTGGGGGTCATTATCGGACATACGGAACTGGCCCTTATGAAGTCCGATCCCCACCAGTCCCATTACTCCAATCTGCAGGCCATCCACAAGGCCGCCGAGCACTCCGCGGATCTGACCCGGCAGCTTCTGGCCTTTGCCCGCAAACAGGCCATTGCCCCCACGGAACTGGACATGAACGAAACCGTGCAGGGGATGCTCAACGTACTGGAACGGCTGATCGGCGAAGACATCGAGCTGGCCTGGATTCCGGGCAGGGGTGTCTGGCCGGTCAGAATGGATCCCGGCCAGATCAACCAGATTCTGACCAACCTGTGCGTCAATGCCCGGGACGCCATCACCGGAGTGGGTACGGTAACCATCGAGACGTCAAACGCTCGAATCGACGAGAATTATTGCTCCAGCCATCCGGAGTTCATTGAGGGCGAATTTGTGAGGCTGGCAATAAGCGACAGCGGCAGCGGCATGGACAGGGAAACCCTTGACAACATCTTCGACCCGTTCTTCACTACCAAGGGGGCGGGCAAGGGCACCGGCCTGGGGCTGGCCACGGTGTACGGCATTGTCAAGCAGAGCAACGGATTCATCAACGTCTACAGCGAACCTGGCCAGGGCACGACCTTCAAGATCTACCTGCCGCGTCACATCCCGGTCTCCGGCCAGCCGGAAAAAACGGCGCCGGAATCCATCAGCCATGGTCATGAAACCGTTCTCCTGGTGGAGGATCAGCCGGAGATCCTGGAAGTCGGCAGGACCCTGCTGGAGAAACTCGGCTATACCGTGCTGACGGCAGGCACACCGGGAGATGCAATCAACGCGGCCATGGAGCACGACGGCCGTATCAACCTGCTTCTGACCGACGTCATCATGCCCGGGATGAACGGCCGAGAACTGAGCGGAAAGATCATGGCCCTCTATCCCGAGATAACGACCCTGTTCATGTCCGGGTACACCGCCGATGTCATCAGCCACCGGGGAGTGCTGGACGAGGGTGTTTACTTCATTCACAAGCCCTTTTCGCTGCAAGATCTGGCGAAAAAAGTGCGGGAAAGCCTGGAAGGCAAATAATTTTTCCAGAATGCGATCAAGATGATCCGAACAATCGCCGTAGAGACGCATTGCAATGCGACTCCGCAGTCTCGTCATGAATGCAATAGCGGTTGCGGAAACGCGAAAAAGGGGCGCCAGCATAACGCCCCCTTTTAGGTTCCGGGTGACTCTCAGCTGCTATAATCTGAAATGCTGCACCAGCTGCCGCAACTCCTCGGCATTGCCGTGCAGCTGAGTGGCTGCGGTGGCCGATTCCTGGGCTTCCCGGGAAGTTTCGTGTACAACTTCGGTAATACTGTGCATATTGCTGGAAATATCGCTGGTGGTTGCGGTCTGCTCTTCGGCAGCCGTGGCGATCTGATGGACCTGCGAAGCCACCTCGTTAACCTGATCCAGGATACCACGCAGTGCGACGCCTGATTTTTCCGCCTCTCCGGCGCCCGATTCCACCTGCCGGACCCCCTGTTCCATGACGGCAACCGCCCCTTTGGTCTCCGTCTGGATCGCCTTTATCATCGTGCCGATCTCTCCGGTGGCATGGGTGGTGCGTTCGGCCAGGGCGCGCACCTCATCGGCCACGACCGCGAAACCCCTTCCTTGCTCACCGGCCCTCGCCGCCTCGATGGCGGCGTTCAGCGCCAGCAGGTTGGTCTGGTCGGCGATATCCTGAATGGCGCCTATGATCGCTCCGATCTGGTCGCTCCGAGCTCCCAGACTTTCGATCGTTGCGGCTGATTCGCGGACCCTGTCCGCAATCTGGGACATCACCTCCAGGGTCCTGTTGACCACGTCCACTCCATTCCTGGCTGATTCCAGGGCGTTGCGCGCTCCATCGGCCGCCAGCTGGCAGTTCCGGGCAATATCGGCCGAGGTGGCCGACATTTCCTCATCCGCGGTTGCCACGGTCGCGGCCTGAGTCGCCAACTCCTCGGCGCCGGCCGCAATTCTTTCGGCGCTTGCGCTCACCTGCCCCGCGGCGGTGGACACCTCCTGTGACGAAGAATCTATCTTTTCCAGAACCCCCCTGAGGTCGGACGCCATGCGGTTGATCCCGTACAACAGCCGGGCAATCTCGTCGGCGGAATCCGCCGATTCACCGCCATGATCTCCTGCCTGGCTGAAATCACCCGCCCCGAGCCGGGCGGTAAGATCAATGGCCTTCCTTAGCGGTTTCGAAATCCACCGCCGGGTCAGATACATGAAGGCCAGCAGCAGGATCAGGGTCACCACGAGCATGGCGCCGATCGTCGCGTTGCGGAAGACGCGCGCCTCACTGTTCATCTCGCTCTCGGTCGCCGCCATGACAACCACCCAGTTCCATTCCTTGAAATAGCGATATACGGCAATTTTCTCGCTTGACGATTTCTCCCCGGCCTCCCCGTTCATCCAGGGATAGTGCATGACCCCTTCCCTCTTCTCCAGCATTTCCCTGATGAATGGCCGTCCGTCGGCATCCTTCACATCGATGATGTTCGACCCCTCCCTGAACGGATGGATCTGCAGGGTTCCCAGATCCTTCCCCTCCTTCGCGTCCAGGGCGAAAAAATATCCGCTCTTTCCGACCTTGAACTTGCGCAGCCGGTCCTTGAGCGCCCTGAGGCTGTCGGTGAAATCAAGCCCCACGAAAAGAGCGGCGATGATTTGCCCCTGCCCGTCCTTCACCGGCAGGTAGGTGGTCATGTAATCCTTGCCGAACAGCCTGGCCTTGCCCACGAACTCCTCTCCTTTGAGGAGTTTCCGGTAGGCGGGATGGTTCCTGTCCAGGAGTGTGCCCACGGCTCGACTGCCGTCTTCCTTTTTCAGGGATGTGCTGATGCGGGCGAAGTCGTCGCCGGTGCGCACGAACACCGTTCCCACCGCCCTGGTCACGGCGGTGAAGCGGTCCACGATGTCGTTGTTCATGTTGAGCAGGGTGGAACCGGCGTAAAGGGCCGGCGTCTGCCTGTCGCCTATGGCGATGGTTTTCGAACCGTTTACCGAGAACGAGCCGGGAAAGTACGTCCGGAAAACCGGGGCCAGTTTGCCGGAACTCTCGGCAACCGCGGAATGGTACGAGGAAAAGCAGTTGATCAGCAGGGAGAGCTGCTGGGAGAGCTCATGTTCGGCGCGTTTTTCCAGCAGGTGGGAGATGTAGGTCCCGAGCGACAGGGTAAACACTCCCAGCACCGTGACGATCAAAGTCGCCTGCACCAGTTCCAGTCGAGCGCCGATTGACAATCTGGCAACCTTTTTCATGCTCCCCTCCCGTCTGTCAAGAACGTTCCCGCATGGAATTCCATATAACTCAAAAATTAAAGATGTAAAGGCGGGGTTTTTTGTAATGAAAACACGTTTCAAGAGAACCGTTTCAGGCGGATCACCCTGCGGCTTTACCGGCGGCGGATCAGGGGAGAAAAAATACTGAAGGGAGGAGATCTGTGGAATTTCGGTAGAGATGAGAGCGGAAAAAGGAACGACCGGGCCTTTTCCTCCGGAAAAGCCACGGGTGCGGCGCTGACCTCAGGCTTGCCGCGCGGGGTTTTCAGGAGGTACTCTCTGGGTATAACGGAAAACGGCGCCAGAACCGTTTTCCCGGTTTTCCAGCGTTGCCGTTCCGCCCAGCCGGTCGGCTATGTCACGAACCATGGCCAGCCCCAGCCCGCTTCCGGTCTGACCGCTGCCGACAACCCGGTAAAAGGGCTCGAACACCCGGTTTTCTGCGCCGGACGGAATGCCGGGGCCGTTGTCCTCAACCTGGAAAACCACCCGGTCCCCGTCACGGTAGAGGCTCACATCCACCACCCCCCCGGCCGGTGTGTAGCGCACGGCATTGTCAACGGCATTGCGTATCAGAACATCGAGTTCGCCATTGGATGCGTTAAGCCGCACATTCTCCAGCCGCCCGCAACCGAGATCGATTCCCTTGTTCGAGGCGTCAGGCATCACATCCTCGATAACCTGACGGATGAGTCGCGTGAGGTCTACCTCGGAATGGTTGCTGGAGGAGATCTGATGGCGGGCCATGTTCAGGAGCTGTTCCAGGAGGGTCCTGATGCGGGACAAACCCGATTCGAGGGCCATGACCCGTTCCTCTCCCTCCGGAGAAAGCGCGGTATTCCTGAGGTTTGCGGCCTGAACGGTCAGGGCCGTCAGAGGGGAGCGGAGTTCATGGGCCGCATCAGCGATGAAGCGTCGCTGCTGTTCGATTGCCTTGCCCAGCCGGTTCATCAGACCGTTCAGGGAAATGACGAAAGGTTCAATCTCGGAGGGAAGCCCGGAGTCGGACAGCGGCGCCAGGTTGGTATCGTCCCGATTGTCCAGCTGGGCCGAGAGATTCATGACGGGAGAGAGGGTCCGTTTGATGATCCAGGCGATCAGAACCATGAGCGTCGGAAGCAGAATGAGGATCGGGATGAGGGTATACTCGCTGCTGTCAAGGGCCTGTTCATCCCGGACGGCCGTCCGTTGCCCCACGGCGATCCTCTGGCCGGTCGACAGGGTATGGACGTACAATCGCCACTCCGTTCCGGAGCTGTCCTGGGTCTGGAACCCCTCGGGAAGATTCGGGGGCAGGTGGAGCGAAATACCGGAATTTCCCTGGGCGACGCTTCCGCCGGACCCGCCCAGGGGAATAACCACGAGCCGGGCGTCGTGTTCGGTATCATCGCCGGTCTTGCTTCCCCCCCACTCCCTGACCACGTCGTCAAACTGGTCGATCAGCAGCGCCACCTGGCGAAGCTGGCCATCCTGCAGCTCTCGCGCCTCATTAAAGGCGAGATAAAACGAACAAGCGCCCGCCGCGATTCCGGTAATGATCGTAACGGCGGCTATCCACCCGGACAGCCGGCCGTGCAGGCTCCTGTTCATGCGCCGCGATCCACCATCCAGCCCAGTCCGCGGACGTTTCTGATAGCATCGCTTCCGAGCTTCTTGCGCACCGCATGGATCAGGAATTCCACGGCGTTGCTCTCCACCTCTTCGTTCCAGCCGTAAATCTTCGTTTCCAGCTCCTGGCGGGAGAGAATCGCTCCGGGACGTATCAGCAGGGCCTGCAGAAGGGAAAACTCACGGGCGCTCAGACGGCAGCTCCGCTCCCTGAAACTGGCCTCACGGGTAACAGGGTCGAGACTCAGTATTCCGTTGGTCAACAGCGGAGCGGCCACCCCGCCCCTGCGCCGGATGACCGCGCGCATGCGGGCCAGCAGTTCGGCAACCTCAAACGGTTTGACCAGATAGTCATCCGCCCCCAGATCCAGGCCCAGAATGCGGTCTTCCACCGCATCCCGGGCTGTCACGATCAGTACCGAGGTGTGGTCGGAACGCCGGCGCATCAACCTCAGAACTTCGAGACCGTCCCGTTGCGGCAGTCCCAGATCCAGAATCAGCAGATCATACTCCCCCGTCTCCACGGCCTCGGTGGCACTGACGCCGTCACTGACCCAATCGACCGCATACGAGGCGTCCCTGAGAGCCTGTCTCACCGCTTCCGCGATCATCCGGTCGTCTTCAACCAGCAATACCCTCATAGGATTCTTCCCCAGCCGTTACGGCTTTTCATACCGGAAATGAGCTCATCTGGAAAGCAAGCCTAACAGATACGCCGCGGAAAGTACACCCATCCGGACAGAACGAGTTCAAGCGCCAATGGAGGAAGAAAGGGCGGAGACAGCCCATGGAGAGCAGACTATCGGGCCTGCCGGAAAATGTCCAGTTCGGGTCGGTACATGCTGGTCCGGATCCTGTAGAGACCCAGAAGGCTGTGAAAGAGATTGTCGTGGGAATATCTGGCCGAGCGCAGGCTCTTCAGTTTTGCCGGTTCCATGCCCTGCTGGCGGAAAAATCCGGGAGAGGCCCAGAAAATCATGGGAATGTGGGTCTGCTGTTCAGGGGCGATTGAATAGGGGAGCCCGTGCAGATAGATGTTTTTTTCGCCGAGCGATTCGCCATGGTCGGAGAAATAGATCATGGCCGCCGCGTATGGCTGGGAGCTCAGCAGGTCGATGACCTTCGCCAGGACATGGTCCGTGTAGAGGATGGTGTTGTCGTAGGCATTGACAATACGCCCGGTATCGCAGTCCTGGACATTGTCCTGAGAACACTCGGGAAGAAAACGCTTGAAAGCGTCGGGACTTCTCCTGTAGTAGGAGGGGCCGTGGCTCCCCTTCTGGTGCAGCACCACGAGGATATCACCCTGGCTTTTATTCAGCACCCGGTCCAGACCCTTCAGCAATACGTCGTCATAGCACTCGCCGGAGGCACAGATGGTCGAATCACCGGCATTGGACAGATCCTCGTACTGGACGCGGTCGGCCACCCCCTTGCTGCCCGAATTGTTGTCCCTCCAGACAACCGAGACCCCGGCGCGCTGCAGCACATCCAGGAGGTTTTCGAACTGTTTGGCCTTGTTGCGGCTGAAATGCGCCCTCCCCAGATGGGAGAACATGCAGGGGACCGACTCCGCGGTGTCGGTCCCGCAGGAAGTCACATCCGTAAAGTTAAAGACCCCCCTTTTGCCGAGTTCGGGGTTGGTGTCGCGCTGATAGCCATTCAGAGAGAATTCCTGGGCCCGCGCGGTTTCGCCGACAACCAGCACGACAACCGTCCTTGGCGCCCCTTTCGCCTTCACCGCATCGGCGGCAATAACCTGGGGAGCCTGCCGACCACGCGCATTCATATCCCGGTTCAGCACCCTGAACAGGCTGTAGAACGGATAGGTGGGATTGATATACATGCGCAGTTCCTTGTTGTTCCGGTCAAACAGGATCAGTTCCTTGAAATTGCCGAAAACAATCCCGGCGAGCACCAGGGCGCTCACCAGAACCACGCCTCCCCGGATCAAAAGCTCGCTCTTCCATGGCCTGAACCTGACCCGGGTCAGGACCAGCAGGGCGGAAGGGAGGAATCCCAGGAAAAAGACATGCAGGAACAACGGCCATGTCAGCAGTTCGGATGCCTCACGCACATCCGTTTCCAGCACGTTGACAATCATCTTCTTGTCAATGACGACGCCATAGTTGCCCATGAAATAGCTGGCGCACGCCGCGGTCACGATTATTCCCACGAGAAACGGCTTGTAGGCGGGACGGAAAGAGAAAAGTGAAATCAGAATATTGAAGAGCAGACAGAGGCCAAATCCGACGGCTAGGCTGAACCCCCAGTGAGCCGTTGCCCCCGTTCCCATTTTCAGCGCCAATGCCTTCCAGAAAGGGCCGTTGGCGAATAGGACCAGAAATGCGGCAACGATCAGGTTCAGTACAGTTACATCGATCTGAAGAAGAGGCAGGAGCTTTTCACGGATATAGTACATATATGAAGAGAGAGACCTTCTCAGTACGGCAAAAATGGGGGGATACTCCAGGACAACCGCCGATATGGTTACGGAATACCAAAATTCTCAATTTTCGGTTCACTATTTCAGTTACATAGACATATTCTGAAACCGTAGCCACGAATACTTAGCTGAACCTTAGCCAGATAATGAATTCCAAGGGAATACCGGGCAACGGAAGTGGTCGGTTTTATTCCGGATGCCGGCAGCTTATCATGACTGTAACGGAATGCAAAATAAGATGTTAATATCTCCCGATATCCGCCGGTAGCCACTAAATAATCTGCTTGACTCTCCGCACGCCTGTGTTAAAGCTCCAATGAACACACTTAGCACCTCAGGGGAGAACACCATGGCAACAAGAAAGAAAAGTCAGGCCAAGCCTGCCGAAGCGCCGGAAACATTTGAAGAGCTCACGCAACAGAGCGTAACATCCATGACCGAAACCATCCATGCCAGTGCCGAAACCCAGGATCTGGTGGTTTCAAAAATCACCAGTCTTGCCTGTCATATAACCGCGATTGAGGCGCTTCTCGGCGAAATAATCAAAATCACCGGCATAGACCTAACCCAGGTCAATTCGTTGATCAGAGCCCGCATCTCTTCCGTTGACGGCGATCCCGGCGATGCCAATGCCGTCGTGGATATTGCCTCTTCCATCGCAAGTTCGGCAATCAAAAAACCTTAGCAGATGGACACGGCCCACGAAGCCGGGTCTGCAACGGTTGCGCAAGAAGGGGCAAGGCGGGGGCGGTTCAGGGGATAAGACAGGAACTTCCGGTATTGCGCACCATCAACTAGGCGCACAGGGAAACGGCCCTTTTTCTCCCGCCCCCGAACCCAGGCGTGCGCCCAGCCGGCTGAACACGTAGCGCGAAAACGGTCCGGCGAAAAACCACTGGGAAAACAGGGCGACCATGAAGCACCTTGGCCAGTTGTTGAGAAAAAACGGGACCACATTCGAGGTCAAACCGTTCTGCATGACGGCGCCGAACCATGTCATGCAAAAGGACATGCAGCAGACCATGCAGAAAGATACCGTGAGGATCACGATTCCCGGGCTGTTCTCGTCGGGGTCCGCAATCTTGACGGCCACGCGCTTCGCAACCCTGGAAACCACCAGAAGCTCAATGATCAGGGCGAACAGATACGCCGGAATGAAGCATCGTGCCGCTTGAATCAGCACCGGCAATGACAGGGAATGGCTCTGGACCGCCATGGTGAACAGTCCCATGAAGCCGACCATTACGGCACAGATGAAAGAAGTGAAGAGAATTTCCTTTTTTTTGTTTCCGCCCATAACAGGCATCCTCCCTGAAATAAAAAAACGTGCACTCTTGACAACCGGACTTACGTCATCAAGACTACACGTTGCATTGTTAACATAGCAAATTACCGGAAAATTTACCACCGCAATTTTCTCTTCAAGCAAGACCTCCCCGCGAAAATCGCGGCCAGGAAGTGCAATCACCTGGGCGCCAGGTCATGGATGGATTACCGAACGTGAAACTTTTCCAGCTCGCCATTCGTTGGCAGCGGATATCCGACGGCCCGCAGTAATTATTTGTACGACAGAACGTTCAATTCATTTATTATCGGAGTTGGTGACAGGGAACACAGAATAATCAGGTGACATCGATGATTCTGATACAAGACGCACCAACTGCATTGACGCAACCCCGATAATACTGGTATATTTTCTTATCATTAATTTCAAAACCATGCCCTGACCATTTTTCCATCCGCCCCGGGAGGAATGACATGTCACTCACCATAAACAGTAATATGCCCGCAATCCAGGCGCAGCCGAATTTGTCCGTTTCCATGAGCCAGCTCAGCAAATCAATGACCCGTCTTTCTTCGGGATTGCGGATCAATTCCGCGATTGACAACAATGCCACCGCCAATTACCAGCAGACTCAGGTCCGGAAACTGAACGAGGATCAACTCAAAACCAACGACGGCATCTCCGTTGTCCAGACGGCCGTGGGGGGACTCGATAATATCAGCTCAAACCTGGTAAGGATGAGGGAGCTGGCAGTACAGTCCGCAGCCGGCAACCTCTCGGACAGTGATCGCGCCAGGAATCAGGAGGAGTTCGCCAAACTTAGCGGCGAAATCGACAAGACCGCAAATTCCACCCAGTTCAACGGCAAGAATCTGCTGGACGGCAGTTTTTCCATGGCTGTCAACGAATACAAAGACACAACGCGGAGCCAGTCCCAGAATTCCTCCAACAACAAGATCAACATCGCCGTCGGCAAGATGGACTCATCTTCTCTCAAGATCGACGCCAGTAACATCGACATTTCGACCAAGGACGGCGCCAATGCTGCCCTCGAGTCCCTGAACGAGGCCATAAGCAGCGTCAACGGTCAGCGCAACAGCCTGGGGGCGACCCAGAACCGTCTCGAGAGCACCCTCACCAACATCCAGGTTGCCACGGAAAACATCAACGCCTCCTCCCGCATCAGAGACATCGAAATTGCAGGCGAAACAGCCTCCCTGACTCGCAACAACATCCTGAGCCAGGCCGGAACGGCCATCCTGGCACAGGCAAACCAGGCTCCCCAGCAGATGCTGTCACTTCTCAGGTAAGGGGCAGCAGTGAGCCATCCGGGAGTCCGGACGAACGGAAAACCTTGAGATTCAAAAACCCCAACCGGCAACGGCTGGGGTTTTTATTTCAGAATCCGACTCCTCAGGGGAGGACCGTTCACCGGCAACGCCGGTCTTCGCCACCCCGCCCTGCCCTGCGGTCATCCCGCAGTCAGACAAATGCAGGTTGCCATACGGCAATTCTCCCGGTAGTATCCATAGGCAGTTCGCAGCACCTAACCACAGCAACGGTGGAAGAGTATGCTTGCTTCGGAAAATCCGTATCTTGAAATACAGATCACAACTTCGACGCCGGAAAAATTGCTGATCCTGCTCCTTGAAGGAGCCCTCAATTTCACCAGAATCGCACGGGAACTCCTGCTTCAGGGAGATCTGGCCGGAAAGGGCATGAACATCGGCAGGGCGCACGCCATCGTTGCCGAGCTGATGAACACCCTGAACCACGAAATCGCTCCGGTCATGGCCAGAGATCTGGAGAGGCTCTACACCTATGTGATCGACGAATATATTGCCGCCAACATCAGCAACGATCCGAAACATCTGGACAATGCCATCCAGATAATTGCGACGATGCGGGACACTTGGGCCGAGGCAATCGAGATCGCCAGAAAAGAACGCATCGCGGGCAAGGGGGCATAGCAAAAGGGAACAGCATGGGCCACCGTTTGCCGCGATATCTGCCATTGCCGCCATGGCCCGAAACGACTTCCCCCCGGTTACGCATCAATCCTTGCCGCTGGGGGCAACGGGCCGCTTCCCGTGGCAGCTCTCGCACGCCACCGGTCCCCGCTTCATCTTCCCGTGACATCCCAGACAGGTTTTATGGCCCCATTCCCTGTCCAGCACGGGTGGTTTGCTGACATGACACTTCCCGCAGTCCCCCAGGATTTCCCGATGTTTGTCATGGGAGAACGGGACCTTTCCGTTTTCCGACGAATATACCACTGCACGGGTTGCCAGGACGATCCCGGAAAGCATCGCCAGAGAGAGCATTATAACGACGGTTCTTTTCATGCCGCGCACCTCCTTTGTGGCATACATGTGGGAGCGGCGCCGGGCTTTCAGACCGATGGGCCTGAAACCAAATCATCCCCGAAGCTCGGCCGACGCCGAATAAACCCGGCATTGGTTGCATGGCGTGAAGCGTCAAGCCGGTTAAAACGGACGCCCGAAAAGCACCTCCTCCAGTTTCCTCTCCTCCTCCGCCAGTTCTTCCGGACCGGCTCCCTTCTGCCGCATCTCAAGAAAACGGTCGATCGCCTCGATCTGGGCGGAACACCTGATGATACCGGTTTTCAGGAAACCGATAATGTTCCTCTCCACCTCGTGGGGGAGCTGTTCCCTGGTTTTCTCGATGCTGTCCTCCAGAAAGCGTTTCCTGCACTCCCAGATATCCATATCCAGCAGGCGGGCAGCCGTGTCGAAGAGGACACTCTCCCTGTCGTAGAGCTCCATCGGCAGCGTCATGGCGCATCTGGAACAGATCTCGCGTTGACAGAAATTGCTCCAGACCATCGATTCGTTAGCCGGTTTCTCCGGAATGGCGCCGCACAGCGGACAGGTGGTTGTTTTCGAAGGGATTTCGCTTTTCATCCGGGCTCCTTGTGAGTGTCACCATGGGTCAATCCGGTAACTTGATGTCAGAATATGACGGCCCGGAAACCATGGCGTATATGAGTGGTAAAGCGTTCCCGGGCTGAAGTCAAGCCGGAAGTGGAAGAGTTTGAAATACCCGGACAAATGGGAAGACCAATTCCGTTCACTTTTCCGGACCGGAGCAACAAGGCATCCCCCTGATCTCCGGCAGACCAAAAGGGGCGACCGATTGGCCGCCCCTGAATCTGACATTTTTCCGCGATTCCGGAAAATTCCCGGTTCAAACAATCATTTTCCAGGCCATGACACCCTTGCCGCCCTTGCCGGTCCGCGCTGCACCGTCCGCTGATAACTGACCTCGGGCATGCCGAAGGCCATAACGTAGCCGATCTTGTGATCTTCGGGAATGCCGAGCCTGCCGCACAATTCCGGCACCAGTTCGGTAAAGGTCCAGTACGCGAGCCCCGCCCAGACGGTGCCGACCCCCAGGCTCTGGGCAAAGAGTTCGAAATAGGAGAGCGCAATAAGACAGTCGGCGTCGGGGGTGGGGCAATCACGCGGCGCCGAGGCGACGATCAGGTGGGGAGCGCCGCGATAAATGTTGTCAGTTCCCTCCTCCTCCCAGGCCTTGACGAAATCGTTGAAGAATTCCCTCCCCGCCGGCATCTTCCCCTCGCGGGACAGGCGGGCAAGCCCATCCATGGTCTCCCGGCGCAGTTCCGCCATGACTTCCCGGTCATCAACGACCGTGAAAAAGACCTGGCGGGCATTGCACCCCGTCGGCGCATGGGAGGAGACCTCCAGGAGCCGCTGGAGCAGTTCGGGCCGGACATTTTCGTCACTGTATTGACGCACCGAACGGCGCCCCTTGATAAGAACCTCCATCTCTTCGGGAGTGGGCAGATTCCCGGCCAGGGAAAGACTTTCGCCGGGATTCCTGCCAAAGATCGACACAGCTCCGGTCGGACAGACGGCGAGACAGTGCTGGCACTCCAGGCAGGAGTCCTCCTTGCCGGCGGCAATGGCCGGATAGCCGCCGGCAAGGGTTATGATGCCCGGCAGACAGTCCCGGGCGCACTGGCCGCAACGGGTGCATTTTTCCTGATCAACCGCAAATGACAACATGGGTATGCCTCCTTTTCCTGATGATCCGTCATTACAAAACCATCCGACAGCATTATATCCGAAACATCATCCCTTATCCTGCACAAAATCCGGTTCCATATATTTGGGATTCGGGTAGTTAAAAAAGCCTTGCCCCGTTTTCACCCCCAGCCGACCCTTGTCGACGTACTCCTGCTTCAGGAACTCCGTATTCCTGATGGTCTGTGGGTCCTTGAGGGTGTTGGCCCAGTACTCCGAAATATGCCAGGCAGTGTCCAGGCCGACCACATCCAGCGTACCGAGTGGCCCGACTGGCGCCTTCATGACCCCCATCCAGGCGCGGTCGATATCTTCCACCGAGGCAACGCCGTTGGCGGCCAGGGTGATGGCGGCGCCGGTCAGGGCGCTGTACATGGCGTTGAAAACATAGCCGTAATTCTCCTTGTTCAGCACCATGGGGATCTGGTTGATGGATCTGGCAAAGTCCCGGACCAGCGTCACGACTTCCGGCGCAGTGCCGGGATGGGGCATGACATCGGCCACGTTCCCCACCCAGGCCGGCTGGTGAAAATGAAAGGCGATAAACCGCTCAGGACGGCCGGTGGCGTCGGCGATCAGGGAGGGGACCAGCAGCGAGGTATTCGTGGTGAAAATGGTCCGTTCGGGACATAGCCGGTTGAACTTAGCAAACACCTGCCCTTTCAGGACCGGGTCCTCGGGAACCGCTTCACTGAGAAGATCGGCGTCGCTGGCCGCTGCCGCGGCGTCGGTTGTGGCAGTTATCCCGGCAAGCGCCTCGTCGGCCCTCTGCCGGTCCAGGTGGCCTTCATCAACGAGATATTCGGCGTAGGCGTCGAGCCTCTGGCGAGCCTGTTCCAGAACAGCCCCATCAATGTCATATATGGTGACACCGTAGCCATGGGCCGCGCACTGAAAAGCGATCTGCTGCCCCATGGTCCCGCCACCGACAACCAGCACCTTCCTCATCTCCTCCAGTTTCATCGTAGTGTTCCCCTTCCTGCTTTCGAGAATGTACAGTGGAGCCACTGCGGGGTATAATGCCCCACGGTAGAGGAGCAATTCACGTACCACAAAACGCGCGGCCCGTTGCGGTCCGGTTAACAGGCTGAAGTCGCTGAAAAGAACTGGGATTGTCCGGCGTCCGGCTCGAATGTTTTGTATCGGGGGCATCAACGGCAAAGTCAGGTGTAGCGCGACAGATGTTGCAGAGCGGGGTTTCCGCCCTCCTTTCTTCCCGGCCTGATGCAGCGCTGAGGAGTGCCGCATCAGGGAGTTATGATGCACAATCCGGCATCGAACCCGATCCTGGTGTAAAAATCATTGGACAGGCAATATTTTTCAAAAAGACAGGTGGTTACGCAATGGAAAGAACAGCGATGGAAAAGGGGCCAATCAGACCTCCAAGCGAGGCGCAGAGTCTTCTGATCCGGGCAACCAGGAACTGTCCGTGGAACAGGTGCGCCTTCTGCCACACCTATCATGGCCGGAAATTCAGCATCAGAAGTGTCGCGGAGATCTCCGAGGAGATCGCAAGGAGCGGGAGGATTGCCGACCGGCTGCGGGAAGCTTCGCTTCAGGACGGCAGCGGAGGAAGAATCAGCCAGTCAACCATCAACAGGGTGTACGATGAGGGAGAGTACACAGGTGAGAGCATCCGTTCCGTTGCCACCTGGCTCTACCACGGCGCCGAGTCGGTATTCCTCCAGGACGCCGATACCATGATCATGAAAACCGGCGACCTGGTCCGGATCATCCGCCGCATCAGGGAAACCTTTCCCCTAGTCCGCCACATCACCTCCTACTGCCGCTCCAGTACCGCGGTGCGCAAGCCGAAAGAGGATTTCGAGAAACTCCACGACGCCGGCCTGACCCGCATCCATGTCGGGCTGGAAAGCGGCTGTGACCCCGTGCTGCGGTTCATGAGCAAGGGGGTCACGGCCGAGGACCAGGCCGAGGGGGGGAGGAAGCTGAGGGAGGCGGGGCTGTCCCTCTGTACCTACGTGATGCCCGGGCTGGGGGGCAGCAGGTGGTCCGCCGAACACGCGGCGGATACCGCCTCACTGATCAACCGGATCAACCCCGAGTTCGTGAGATTGCGCACCCTGCACGTGGTCGAGGGATGCGCTCTCCGCGCGATGATGGACAACGGCGAATTCCACCCCCTGCCGGAAGAAGATGTTGTCCGGGAAATCCGCACCTTCATCGGGAATCTCCATGGGATCGAGACCCGGATCGTCAGCGACCACATCCTGAATCTGCTGGAGGAGATTGAGGGGAAACTCCCGGAGGACAGAACGCGGCTCCTGGCAACCATCGACCGGTTCTTTGCCCTCTCTCCAGAAGAACGGCTGGTTTTCAGGGTCGGCAGGAGAAAGGGGCTCTACCGCAGGCTCGACGATCTTGTCGACGGCGGGACATTCCACAGGATAAGGGATTTCGTCGACCAGTATCTGCGGACCGACCCGCAACTGCTGGAACGGGAACTGAGCAGTACGATGGACTCATTCATATGAAACCGGCATTGCAGCCTTTCACGTCACTCCCTGCCGGACGGTTTCCTAAGGGAGTCAGACAATACAGATATTACCAAATCTGTTGGGGCGAGGCGGCGCCTCGCCCTGTTGGCATGCCGACGTCATTGCCATCAGAACCGGGGCGACCCGCCGGGATCGCCCCTACGAGAAAACGGTACATTGGCAATTCCCAGATCCCTATAGATCCTACCCGCCGCTGAATCACCCCCCGGGGCATCGGGACGGCAGCCGAAACATCACTCCAAAAAACTTTCCTTGACGACTGCCGCCCGTTCGCCCTGTTCGAAGCAGAGCCTGCTGATCGCCACAAACGCCACGCTGCCGGCAAGCACCTGCCAGGGGTACATCCAGAGGCTCTCCTGCGGCACGATGGTCGGAAGCAGGGCAATGGCCACCGCCGGGGGAAAGGGGAGCCGCACGACATGGTACGCCAGAAACACGGTCAGCGTTGAGACAGCCGCCGTAAGCCAGAGCGGCAGCCCCGCGGCGACATGGATCAGCCCGAACCAGGAAGTCCCGCTCACCGCCGCGAACCACAGAAGGGCCAGGACCTTCAACATTTTTTCCCGCGATACGCCGCCGGGCCCGGACAGCTCCACGAACGCCACTATCAGCGGGGGAGCCACCATGAACAGATGGCCGCTGAAAACGGCAATTCCGGAGACGACCATGACCCCGGCCAGCAGCTTACCCCAATGCATCGCGGTGGAGAGGTTTTCCATGCCTCCTGCCGCGCCAGCATCCTCCGTTCCAGGTCCGGATTCCCTGCCATTCCCGCGGCCCGACCGTTCCAGGAGGGCGCGCCCCGCGGCAATGGCTCCTGCCATGAGACATACCGACAGCGGGTAATACCAGCTGTCGGAACGGGTAATGATGGCCAGGATCGCTGCCGAGATGGATGGAAGCACGGCGGAACGAAACAGGTTCAGCTGCACTGTAACGAGACAGAATGCAGCGATGATCATCAAGAAAGGGGAATACTCGAAATAACGCACGAGCAGGACTCCGGTCAGAGCCGCCAGGGTAGGAGAAAGCCAGAAATGAATTGGCGCACTCCGCCAAGGCGGTTTCTCCATGATCCACGCGCCAAGGGCAAGGGCCGCGATTTCCGGGAAAATGATCTCCTTCTGTCCGCAATGTTCGGCTACCGCGAACATTGCCAGTATAAGGAGTAGGGCTGGAAATATGGGCAGTTTTCTCATGCTTTGCTCCGACAGCTTATTGCCCCGCCATGCAGGCCCTGCGCCAGTCCGCCAAGGATTGCCAGCGCCTGTTCGACCTGATCAGACCAGAAGGTGGCATTCAGACGAAAACAGTTCCTGAACCTTTTTTCAAGGGTGAAAATTGCGCCCGGAGCAATGCTGATACCTTCCAGCAAGGCTGCCTCGTACAACATGAAAGCGTCAACTTCCCCAGGAAGTTCGACCCAGAGGAAGAATCCGCCCTGCGGATTGGTGACACGGGTTTCCGCGGGAAAATAACGACAAATGGATTCCCGCATACGTCCTGTTTGCCGCTCAAAGGTCTTACGAAGTTTTCGCAGATGATGGTCGTATCCGCCATTAGTGATGAATTCGGCAATTGCGAGTTGCGTTGGTGAAGCCGTGGCGATATTGAAAAGCGTTTTGAGCTGTAGAATTTTTTCTCTGAATTTGCCGGGTACAATCCAGCCGACCCGATACCCCGGAGCAAGTGTCTTGGAAAAAGAGGAGCAGTACAGAACCAGGCCGTTCTCGTCAAATGTCTTGGTAGAACGTGGACGTGTCGGGTTAAAAGCAAGGTCGCCATAGACGTCGTCCTCGATCAGGGGGATATCGTGTTTTGCCAGAAACGCCACCAGTCTCTGTTTGTTTTCATCCGGCATGAGACTCCCAAGAGGATTGTTGAAATTGGCAATGAGGAGGCACGCGTTGACAGAGTTTTGGCGAACTGCGTACTCAAGCACATCAAGGCTTATTCCCCGCTCCGGCGTTGATGGTATTTCAAGAATCTTGAGTCCCATCCACTGCATGAACTTCAGGAAGGTATAGTATACAGGTGAGCCGATGGCCACGGTGTCTCCGGGACGACACACCGCCTGAAGGGCGAGTGTCATGGCTTCCACGCAGCCGGAGGTGATAATGATATCTTCGGGCGCCAGCATTTGGCCCGAGCTGAGAGAACGCTTTGCTATCTGCGTACAAAGCCGTTCCATCCCGTTCGATGAGGCATAGGAAACGCTTTGGACGCGAAATCGCCGCGACTCGACCGCAAGCATTCGGTTTAACTTGTCGATCGGCAGCAATGCGGTATTGGGAAAGCCTGAACCAAGGGGAATTTTGTTGGGATTGGCGATATTTCCCATGACTCGGAGTGTTTGATCTCCAAGCGTAACCTGGCGCGGAGCTATGGGATTTCCCAATTTACCCGGCACAGTAAGCCTGCCATGTTCCGCCCTGAAAGAACATACATAATATCCGGATTGTGGGCGTGCCTCGATGACCCCTTCATTTTCCAGTTGGGCGTAGGCGCCCATAACCGTGTTGATGCTGACCCGCATATCGCGGCTCAAAACGCGTAACGATGGTATGCGTTCACCTGGTCGATAGATACCCTGACTGATCATGGCGGCGATTTTGCCGGATACTTCTTCGTAACGCAGCATAGACTTACTCCCCTGCCCAATAAGCCAAACCGTTGCACTCGCCTCGAGTGTAGCTCTCTCCAGGATCCAAGGCAAATACAGTTTTGACAAAAAAACATGGTTACAGTCTGTTTGTATCCGAATTGTCTCCAAAAGGAAATCGGGCAACTATGTCTACCCGCTTTACTTTGCAAATTATACACTTACCCTGTCTGGAACCACAAACGGCAATATTTTTCATTCATGCGTTGCAACAACGGAAGAATTGCTTGATCGATCCCGATCAAACGGATCTACACCATAAAAAGGAGGAATGGAAATGAACAGTTTGACTCGTTTTTCCAAGGATGTGCCGGATTATTTCAACGCGATGATGAATCTATTGAAACTCGAAGGCGCCGAAGGTGGCGGCGTATTGTCGGCCAAGCAGAAAGAGCTGTCGGCAGTGACGGTTTCCACCGTAATCAAATGTATTCCCTGCCTTATGGATCATGCGAAAAAAGCCGTTTCGGCAGGTGCTTCATCAACCGAGATACTCGAATCGGCGGCGCTCGGCACAATTTTTGGCGGCGCACCCTCTTTCGTCTTTCTTCGCGATAATCTCGAAGAACTCTACGGAATTCTTGATAGTTAGCCGGGTCGTGGGTAAAGAAATCGTATCAGTATTGTTTTGACGGAGTTTTAACGTGTTCGGGATCGATCAAGATTGCCGTCACAGGTTCAATATACAAGTCCGTCGCGCACGTAAATCCCGGAAGACAACCGTTTCCGGATGAATTCGAGCATTTTTTGCGATTGAGGCGCGACACCACAAACGGAATACTTTTGCAACAGGCTCCATTGAAAGGAAAAAAACAAAAAACAATGCAACCGACAACCATTGAAAAAGTTGGTTCCTCTGCATACCCCGCCTTCGCCATGCTGGCTGGCATGCAACTGGATCTGTTTACTCCCCTCGGCAGCGGACCGATGACCGCCAAAGAGCTCGCGAAGGCAATGGGCGTTGAAACGCCGAAACTCGCCCAGTTATTGTACTCCCTGGTTGCCGCGGGCCTGTTGACTGTTGCAAAGGGGTTGTTTGCCAACACGCCTGAAGCGGATTGCTTCCTGGTGCAGGGCACATCGTCATATCTTGGAGAGCGGCACGCCTTTTATTCCGCCCGCTACCGGGAAGTCATGCAAACCGCCGCATCCATCCGGTGCGGCCGTCCTCAAGCCAAGCTCGATTTTTCCTCAATGCCGTTCGAAGCGCTGGAGACGTACCTGCGCGGTTTACATCCAGCCACCATGGCCGCCGGCCACGACCTGCTGAACCGCGCCGATTTCTCGCGCCATCGCCACCTCCTTGACGTCGGTGGCGGTTCAGGCGGACTTGCTATCGCCATTACCGCAGCCTGTCCCCGGCTCCGGGCAACGATAGTTGAACTGCCATCCGTCGCTCCTGTTACGCAACGCTTTATCAAACAAGAGGCCATGAATGACCGGGTTGACGTGATCATGGGCGATGTGGCGCATGGTCGGGTGACGGGAGTCTACGACGCGGCCGTCCTGCGCGCCTTCATCCAGGTCTTATCACCGGATGATGCCCGGCGTGCTCTCGGCAATCTCATCACGGTGCTCGAACCTGGCAGTCCGGTTTACATCCTCGGCCAGGTACTCGACGATTCCCGTCTCTCTCCTCCGGAAACCGTGGCTTTCAACCTGGTCTTTATCAACGTTTACGACAAGGGCCAGGCGTACACCGAACACGAGTACCGCGCCTGGCTTACGGAAGCCGGTTTCATCGATATTGAACGAATCATTCTCACGGGAGGGCAAAGCCTTATCACTGGCCGCAAGCCCGCCTCGACATCCGGCCGCGTGAAAAAAAAGCCGTCCTGAAAACAACATGATGTTTCACACAGAAAGGAGTTTCCATGTGCAAGGCAAGCGTTAAAAACAAGGGATATGCAAAGTTCTACGCAACCGCCCGGTTTTCCGGCTTCACATTGACAACCCGATAAACGCCACATCAAAAAACCACAAAAATCAGCATCTTCAGGCCAGGTGTTTGCATTTCCCTTGGAATCGAAAGAGGTTGAAAATCATCTTGATGCTTCAACCAGCGCCATATCAATCCGGCAAGTGCGATAACCCTTTTCGTCTTAGCGCACCACTGCTTCTGGTATGCATAACGGCAGGGCTGGTTCTTTCCATCATGGCAACATTCCTCCGCCAACTCGAAACGCCTTGACAAATCGACACAATCAAGTATCTTTACAAGATAAGAACATTTCCTAAAAAACCGGTTATCTCTATGGTATACTCCAGAGACAATATGGCGGTATTCAGAAAGACCTTCAGGGAGGCCGGCCTGCGTCTGACCCATCAGCGCCTGGAGATCTACCGGGAACTGGCCGGAGCCATGGACCATCCCACGGCCGATATCCTGCACCGCAGGTTGCGCGAACGGATACCCACCCTCTCCCCGGACACGGTTTACCGAACCCTCGCGACCCTGGTGGACCACGGGATGGTGAATCGGCTCGAAACCAAGGAGAGTCAGGCCCGTTTCGACGTTAGCAGGTCCCGGCACCACCACATGATCTGCAAACATTGCAATGAAATCGTGGATTTTCAGTGGAAAGAACTGGACGAGACGCCTCTTCCCGAAGAGATCCGGGCCTGGGGCAGGCCCGACCGGGCCAGCGTTGTTGTCTACGGCACCTGCCGCCGCTGTCTGGAATTACCCGATGAACCGGAGTGAACCGCTGTCAGAAAATCTCAGCATCAGCGCCGCGAACACGGCGATGCAATACAGTAACCTCGCCTCAAAAACATGGGGCCATTCCAACATCATCAAGGAGGACAGATCACATGTCGAGCATCAAGGGAACCAAGACCGAGCAGAACCTGCTGAAATCGTTTGCCGGCGAAAGCCAGGCCCGTAACCGCTACACCTTTTTTGCCAGCGCGGCACGCAAGGACGGCTACGTGCAGATCGCCGACATCTTCGAGGAAACCGCATCCCAGGAGAAGGAGCACGCCAAGCGCTTCTTCAAGTTCCTGGAGGGCGGTGATCTGGAAATAACAGCCTGCTTCCCGGCCGGCAGGATCGGCACGACCGCTGAAAACCTGCTGGCCGCCGCCAACGGAGAGCATGAGGAGCACACGGTCCTCTACCCCGCTTTTGCCGATGAGGCGGAGAAAGAGGGGTTCAGCGTCATCGCCCAGGCATGGAGAGCCATTTCGGTTGCCGAAAAGCAGCACGAGAAGCGCTATCGCGATCTTCTGGCCAATGTGGAGGCCAGCCGGGTATTCAAACGTGAGGCAGCGGTAGTCTGGCGCTGCCGCAACTGCGGTTACCTGCACAACGGCACGGAAGCGCCCGAGGCCTGCCCCGCATGCGTTCATCCCAGGGACCACTTCGAACTGCTGGGGGAAAACTGGTAATCCGGAGCAGCGTCCATTTTCACCGGCCGCTCCCGCGGGCGGCCGGTGAAAGGCGGAGGAAACAGCACTTCATACCTAAAGACCGGGTTCTTTCCAGTCACAGCCCCCTGAACAGGCTCGCCACGATCTCTCTGTCACCATCGTCCAGCATACCCCCCGCATCCCGGCCCAGTTCCGCCAGCGCCGTCCTGAGCAGTAATGAGTGGCTCGCGTAAAGGCTTGACACGCTTTCCGCGGTCAGGGGGAGCCAGCATACAGCCCTGGCATCGCTGCCTGCCTTCGGATTCATCCTTTCAGCGGTTTCCGGATCCAGATGCAGGTGCTTTGCCGTAGTCTCCATCCAGGCGTGATCCGTATTTCTCGGGTCGTCCACGTATCCCCGGTAGATGAGAATACCTGAGGACATGTCAAGGGTAACTCCGGTCTCTTCCTCCAGTTCCCGGGCCAGGGTCCGACTGACCTCCTCTCCCCTGTCCACCATGCCGCCGGGTATGGCCCATTGGCCGTTGTCCCTGCGTTTTATGGCAAGCAGCTCCACACTCCGGTCGCGCCCGTTGATCCGGGTAATGATCGGGTCCGCCGCATAGTTGGGCCCCCATTTTCCCAGAAGGCCCCTCCCCGCAATGCCGGTCCTGCCCGCCGGGTTCAGCGGTCTGCCCGCCGCGTCATGACGGAGTTCTCCCGAGAAACTCCTGCGGGGTATCTCCGCCACCCGGGAAATATCCTCCGGGTCGGCCCAGCCGGACGGATTGCGGGAGCAGTCGTTCTGCAGCACGACCTCCGCCACATGGTAGAGCGGCGCGTAGTCCGGATAGGCGGTGTCCCAGCTCACTAGGCCATCCGGCACCGGGAAGCGTTCCGGGTATCCGGAAGCTCTTTCGAACCGGGCTTTCACGTGAAGCGCCCCACCTGCCTGTTTTTCGGTAGTATCCATACCTGACCTCCGGAATCAAATGAGCCGCCAACCAACAATGACGGTCTTCAACCAACTGTATCCGACACGTTCTCCCCCACGTCGGCCGAGCACCTGCGTATGATGAGAGCCTCGCTCTCGGAAATGCCGAGGGAGAGCAGGAAGGCGTGATGCGCCTCCGGTTCGCGGGATTCAAACTCCGCATGGAGCCGTCTCATGGCCTGTTCATCCATGCCGGCGGCACGCAGCATGGAGACGAACATCTCCTTGTCCACACTCTTCCGTGGCCCCCCCTCCCCCTTCATCCTCAGCATCCCCGCGAGAAGCCGCTGCTTTGCGTAAAGTTCGCGGAGCTCCCTCCCCATCTCATGCAGACGCCGTTGCAGAACGACGGTGGATTCATCATCCGCCGAGGCCAGGACCATACGGATGTCCTCAACGCCCAGTCCTGCACGGCGGAAGGAGTGGATTGCAGCCAGACGCTCCCGGTCGGAATCGGAGTACAGGCGATAACCCGCATCGCTCCTGGCGGACGGCTGGAGAAGTCCGATCCGGTCGTAGTAGAGGAGGGTACTGCGTGACAGCCCGAAAAGACGCGCCAGTTCATTGATCCGATACATGCTGGCTCCCCAAACAAAGCACGCCCCCGGTTGATGCCGGGGGCGTCTCCTCTACCTCATATAATTCCGGCGGATCTGGGCGATCCGTTCCTCAGGAAGTCCGAGCCACTGGAGGAAGCTCTCGTGCCCCTCCGGATTATCCCGCTCGAACAGCCCGTGCCACCGCTCCATCGTCGCGTCATCCAGTCCGATTGCACGGAACCGGGCAACCCACTCTTCAACCGTCACTGTACGTCCCATCTGATCTTCTCCTTTCACAATCCCGAATGTCTGTCATGGCCGTGACAGTGACAACGCTAAACTGTGAAGCGGTGGACAGGTCAAGAAGAAAATGCCGTCAGCAAGCCCGTATCCCCTATCGCACGAGCTGGGAGGCATGGACCAGCGTGATCCCCTGGCTCTTCAGGGAAGGGAGGGCGGCGCTCAGTGCCCTGATGGTTGCGGGATGGGGATGACAGATGGCGATGGCGGAACCGTTCTTCTTCGCCTGGCGGGCAGCCTGGCTGAGCTGACCCATGATGTAGGCGCAGTTCTGCTCATTGTCAAGAAACACGTTGCGTTTGGCCGACCTGACCCCCATTGCGTGAGAAAGCCGCAGCCCTACGCTTCCCGGCGTCGTGACGCTGTCGACGAAGAAGAGCCTCTTCTGCTTCAAGGCTTCCAGAACGGACGTCATCTGCTCTTCATGCTCCGTAAACTCGGATCCCATGTGGTTGTTGGCGCCCACGGCCCGGGGGATTTCCCGCATGAACTCCTCCAGACGTTCCCTGATGACGGCGCCATCCATGGAAACCAGCAGCCCGTTGGGCTCCAGCCGCCTCTGCGGCCACCCCTTGGACTGCATGGGGATGTGAATCATCGTTTCCACGCCGTTCGCCGCCGCGTACGAGGCGACATCGCGATAGCTGCGCAGCCCGGGAATGATGGAAAAGGTGAGCGGCACACCGATACCCGCCAGGGCACGTGCTTCCTGCAGACTGGAGCCCATGTCATCGATGATGATGGCCAGCCGCCCCCTGCCCGCACCTGGAGCAACGGGTTCCGGAGTCCTGACCGCGGGTTCCGGTTTTTCCACCGGAGAATCCGGTTTCCTGACCGGCCGCTGAGCCTGGGCCACGGGAACCCTCGGGACTTCCGCCGGTACCGGTTGCTCACCCGCGGGCGCCGTCTGGTGGGGCTCCGCTGCTCTTTGCGGCTGAGGTCGGGATTTTGCAGGACGGGCGGGCTTCACTGTCGTATCCGGCGCCGGCCGGGGACGTTCCGGTGCCCTCACACGGGGGGACAGCAGCAGAAATCCGACAACGGTAAGAACAATGATGGCAAGAATGGCCAGGGCGGCGTAGTTTCCGCCGCCCCGGTTCCGCTTTTTACGATTTGGTCTGACTCTGGTCACGCCGGGCCGTTCTCCGCTGGACTATTTCGCGGAACCGATCTTCTTGAGAATTTCCCACCCCTTGAGCAGATCAAGGGCCCGCATGACCTGATAGTCGTTTTTCAGGTTATCCTCAAGTTTGGATGAAACAGCCCTCTCCTTTTTCTGTTCCTTCCTGTCGCTCCTGGGAGTTTCGTCCGGCTCAGTCATGTTTTCGAAATGGTTCTCCAGGTCCCTTTCGCGGATATGAAAACCGTCCTTCTTTTCAGTCTCCTTAGGCATCTCCAGACGCTCCACCACTATGTCCGGCGTGATCCCCTTGGCCTGGATGGAACGTCCCTTGGGAGTATAGTAGCGCGCCGTCGTCAGGCGGAGGCCGGATTCATCCGACAGCGGAATTATGGTCTGAACCGATCCCTTGCCGAAACTCTGGGTTCCCATGACGATGGCGCGTTTGTGATCCTGAAGCGCGCCGGCCACGATCTCCGATGCGCTGGCGCTGCCGCCATTGATCAGCACCACGATGGGGTACTTGGGCTCCTTGAGGCCCTTGCGCGCAAAGAACTGCATTTTGGCGTCCTTCTCGCGTCCCTCGGTATACACGATCAGACCCTCATCGATAAAATGATCGGCAACCCTGACTGCCTGATCCAGCAACCCGCCCGGATCGTTGCGCAGGTCCAGAACCAGACCGGAAAGCGGCTTTTTGTTCGCATCCTGCAGGGTCCTGAAAGCCTTGGCCAGATCTTCGTCGGTTTTTTCCTGGAACTGGGTAATCCTTACGTATCCGTAACCGCTTTCCAGGAGGGTGGAGCGGACGCTCTTGACCTGAATGATGTCGCGCATCAGCACGAACTCCCTGGGCCGGTCGAATCCCTCGCGCAGAATGGTCAGGGTCACCTTGGTTCCTTTCGGACCGCGCATGCGTTTGACCGCATCGTTGATATTCAGATCCTTGGTGAACTTGTCATCGATCTTGAATATGTGATCCCCGGCCTTGATGCCTGCCTTGAAGGCGGGCGTGTCCTCGATCGGAGCAATGACGGTCAGAATGCCGTCCTTGACGGTGATCTCGATTCCCAGGCCGCCGAAGGCGCCCTTGGTATCGATCTTCATCTCTTTGTAGATTTCGGGGGACATGAAGGAACTGTGGGGATCAAGGGAGGCCAGCATGCCGTTAATGGCACCGTAGATCAGCTTCTTGGTGTCGACTTCCTCCACGTAGCTCTTTTTGATGATGGCCATGACGTCGGTAAAGAGTTCGATTGACTCATAGTCGCTCCCCTTTGCCTCCGCCCTGGAACGGGGCTGCGAACCGATACCGATGAAAATGACCAGTGTGGCCATGGCGATAATCAGCCCCGCCAGAACCCGTTTTTTCCTTCTCCCCATTGTGAACATCTCCCGCCTCCGCCTGTTTATCTGATTAACCTGCTATTCCTGATCGATTTAATGAACTGAAAGACTCCGCGTACGGCGCGCCGCCGGATCGGTTGCGATACTACCTCACCCAGCCGGAAGGGTCGAGCGGCCTTCCCTGACGCCTGATTTCAAAATACAGAAGCGGACCTTTCAGTGAATCCACATCCCCCACCGTGGCAACCACATCGTTTCTGGCCACCTCGGCCCCCACCCGCTTGAGAATCCGGGACGCATGCGCATAAAGGCTGAAATAACCGCCACCATGGTCAACGATAACCATATTACCGTAACCCTTGAAGTAATCGGCAAAAATAACCGTACCATCATAGATCGAGTGAATTTCCGTTCCCGGAGCGGCCGCGATCGACAGACCCTTGCTGAAGGTGTAAGAGTTGAAATCAGGATGCTTGTGCTTGCCGAAGGTTTCAACGACCGCCCCCCTCACCGGCATCGACATCCGTCCCTTCTGGGTTGCGAAGCCCCGATCCGCTACCGGCGGCAGTTCCTCGACCGGCTGTTCCTTCGGTTTGATTCCCGGTTTTTGCGCCTGTCTGGGCGCCGGTTTTGCGTGGCGTGACGAGAGCCTCCTCCGGCTCAGGGTTTCGAGTCTGGCCAGCATACTCTGGAGTCGTGCGGCGTTTGCGTTAAGTTCCCTGAGCGAGGCCTCGTAGCTGGAGCGGTCGTTGCGCACCTTGGTGAGATAGGCTGACTTTCTCCCTTTTTCCTGTTCGATCTCGCGTTTCTTTGAGGCGATTCCCTCTTTGATGCGCTCCTTCCTGCTGGCATCCCGCTCCAGACTGTTCCTCAGAAGGCGCAACTGATCTATTTTTTGATTGTACTCCGCAAAGATTTTTTTGTCATGCTCCACAACAGCCTTCATGTAACGGGTATTCTCGGACATGCGCGGGAGCGACTCCGAGGAGAAGAACATGCGCAACGTACCGATTTCTCCTGCCTTGTAAAGGGAAGAGAGACGTTTCGTGATCTCCTGCTTCTTCCGGCTGGCTTCGGCCATGACCCCGGTGATCTCGCGACCGGTCTTGTCCAGGTTGGATTCAACCGTACGGAGATCCCGATCCAGCCTTCCCAGATCAGCCTTCTTCTGCTCCAGGCTGCGGTTGATTTCAAGCAGCTCGGTGGAGACGACAGCCTCAACCTTGCGGCTCCTGGTTATCAGCTGTTTCTTGGCCCTGATCTCCTGCTTGACTCCCTTCAGTTCGTCCCGTGGATTTGCGGCCAGAACGGGGACCGAGAGCAGCATAATCAGCAGTATGCGTGACGGCAGGCGCATCATCTAGATGGTGATGAATCGCTTGAGCGACGTCAGGCTGCCGACGAAGCCAAGCGCCACACCCGACAGGAAAATAATAGCGAGATATTCCGCCGGCAGAAACGACAACCCGGAGGTTACCGGGTTAAACGTGAGGAGAGTATCGGCGTTGTACAGGAAAAGTTCGTAGAGACCGAAGAGGAGCAGCAGGGCCAGAAAGGCACCCGCGCCTCCCTGAATAACCCCCTCGACCAGGAAAGGAGCCTTGATGAAGAAGCGGGTTGCTCCTACCAGCGACATGACCTCCAGTTCGTCACGTCGCGCATAGATGGTCAGTTTGATGGTGTTGGAAACGATAAAAATCACCGCCAACACCAGAAAAGCGCCCAGCAACGCCCCCACCAGACGCATGAAGTTGAGGAAGAGGTTGAAACGCCTGACCCACTCCTCGCCGTACTGCACCTCGCCGATTCCCGGAATCCGTTTCAGGCCCGCAACGAATTTTTCAACCGACTGGGTGTCCCGGCTGGAACGCATCAGGGTAATTTCCAGGGAAGCGGGAAGGATTTCGGGACGCACTCCTTCCAGCAGGGTTTCCTGACCGCGGAGCCTCTCCTTGAAACGTTTCATCGCCTCGTCTCGGGATACGTAGTACATGCGGGAAACTCCCGGCAGGGCGCCGATCCTGCTGCGGAGAGTGGACAGTTCCCGGCCCGTCAGTTCGTGATCGAAGTAGGCCGTAACCTGGACCCGTTCGCTCCAGTTTTCAGCGGCGTTTTCCATGTTGATGAAGACCAGCAGAAACAGCGATACGATCAGGAGCGCCAGGGCAATGGTGCCGACAGTAACGGCATTTACGAAAACGTTCTGTCTGATATTGTTCAGAGCCCGGCTGAAATAGTAACCGGCGCGCCCCCCAAAACCTTCACCGGCCAGAGTCGGCCGTTTGCTAGGCAGGTTTGCCGGCGCCTTCTTCTTTTTCCACTTGTTCAACTATTTCTCCCTTGCAGAGGGTTATCATCCGTTTGTGACCGTTATCGATCAGACGTCGGTCGTGGGTGGCCACGACAACGGTCGTGCCGCGCGCATTGGCATCCCTGAAGATGGAAAGAATCTGGTTCTTGTTGGCCTCATCCAGGTTTCCGGTCGGTTCGTCGGCCAGCAGTATCTTGGGATCGTTCACCAGGGCGCGCGCCAGCGCCACCCGCTGCTGTTCGCCTCCTGAAAGCCGCTGGGGCGTCAGATTGATCTTGGATTCGATCCCCATCTGTTTGAGGATATGCAGAACCCGCTTGCCGATATCGGCTCGTCCCCAACCCAGGACCTCCAGGGTAATCGCCACATTCTCAAAAACCGTCCGGTTCTGCAGCAGCTTGAAATCCTGGAACACCACACCTATGGATCGCCGCAACAGCGGGATCTGGGAAGGAGTCATGCGGGATACGTTCTGGCCGTTGACCAGCACCTGCCCGGAGGTGGGCGTCAGGGCGCCGTACAGCAGGCGCAGCAGCGTCGTCTTTCCGGCGCCGGACGGGCCGGTAAGAAAGACGAACTCCCCCTTGTCAATCCGCAGGCAGATACCGTTAAGCGCGGTGGCGTCCTTCTGGTAGGCCAGCGATACGTTGTGCAGCTGAATCATCTTACATCACCATTCATTATAAGGTGTACCGTTGGAACCCACAAGATCCGAGCCGCTGTGAACATCGTACACATTGCCCTGGCCGCCGCCAGTGCCCGACGATGATTCCGACCCCTCTCCCGACGAGGATTTGGATGTCTCCGCAGGAGGGGCTACCGTCACCCAGGTATCGTTCTTGCCGGTAAAGGGATCCCGTGGGATCTCCCGCATATACTTTTTCTCCGAAAGCTCCGAGAGGGAATCGGGGTATTTGCCCTGATCGGCGTGAAACTGGTCGATCACGTTCCTGAAGTTGTACAGATCCTCCCGCAGGACGGCTTCGCGGGCCTTGATGATGCTCCACTGGTAGTTGGGCACGGCGATGGCCGCAAGAATACCTATGATCGAAGCCACGATCATGAGCTCGATCAGCGTGAAACCGCGACAATCGGTGCGGATACGGCGGCCCATCATACCCCTTTCCGCCGGGAAGGGGAAAGGGGAAAATATGCCTGTACTCTTCCGGAGCACGCTACCAGTCCCTGTATTTTGTGCCATCGATGGCCGTTCCCCCGCTTTTTGAGTAGACATCGAACACATCTTCGCCCCCCCAGCTGGAAGAGTTCGCTGGATCGGCGTAAGATCGCAACTCCCAGCCCCAGGTGTCATCATCTTCGTTTTCCGGGGGGGTAAACGGATCATAGATTTTCCGGCGCAGAAACTTCTTCTTGCCCGCCTTGACGTCGCCGAAATCGGCCCCGTCAATCAGAACCTGCAGCTTTTTGGGATAGCCAGATTCATTCGCGGGTTTATTCGGCCCCTCGGGCATCTTGTCCCACGTCTTCTTGTAATCGTCAATAGCCGTTCTCAGAATGCGCAGATTGCGGCGCAGCTCAAGCTCTTTCGTCCGCCTCGAAGCCATGCGGGCCATGGGCAGGACACCGGCGGCAAGGATCGCCAGAATGGTGATGGTCACCACCAGTTCGACCAGGGAGAGTCCGACACGGTTTTTCTTCATTATCGCCATATTGGTCGTTATTGGTGGCTGGGAATCAGGGATTGGTAAAATACCGCTCCCAGTTCCCAGACCCCGATTTCTACCATCCCTCATGGTATGCATTGAGGATTCTTGAATGATCATTGCCGGTGTCGTTCACGAATTCCCACTCGCTGTACTTCTGCTTCCCCTCGAAACTGCTGAGGGATGAAATGTTCGAAAACGAAACCTTGAGAGGCTCTTCATTACTGGTGCTTGCCACACCGCAGATACCGTACTGATCCTTGATCAAACGCCAGCCCGTCTTGCCGGTCATGGGATCGGCATAGAGACGGCGCAGACGACGAAT
Source organism: uncultured Pelobacter sp. (assembly GCA_964601865.1). Classification (GTDB taxonomy): domain Bacteria; phylum Desulfobacterota; class Desulfuromonadia; order Geobacterales; family Pseudopelobacteraceae; genus Pseudopelobacter. The sequence continues at coordinate 43,612 of CAZRPI010000013.1, forward strand.
GGGCGGAGTGCGACGGACGTTAACCAGATCGTTCAGGTCATTCAGAGGCGTAACAACCTTCTGGCGTCGGTAGCATTCAATGGCCTCCTTGATCTGGCTGCCGCGGAAGAGCAGTTCCTTTTCCCGCTCGCGTTTCATGATCATCCGCCACGACTGGCCCGCGGCGGCAAGCATGATGCCGATAATCACCACCACCGCCATCACCAGTATCAGGGTAAAACCCCTTCTGCCTTTCAGGAGTGAAAACTCTCCGATGCACGCATTCCCCATACGCAACCGATCCCCCTGCCGTTGAGAGCAACGCATGTCTGACTCCCGGATGAATGAAACGGATGCGGCTAATTGACCTGAACCGCCGAACTGAAAGGCAGAACGGGCAATGGCGAACCATCCGGAGCGGTAAAATCGACGCTCTGGAATCCAAAGGTCGCCGTTCCCTTCTGCCTGGCCCTGAACAGCAGCGACGCCAGGGTTCCGGCGCCCGAAATCCCGGGTCGGCCCGGCTCACGCGCCAGATTTACGGAAACCGTACCGGCCGCATCGCTGACGGCATTGCCGAAGACGGTTGATGCGCCGTCCTTCCTGAGGAAGTCTCCCTCGCCGACTGAAACGAACTCCACCAGTTTCGGATCATAGGTCAACACGAAAGGCGCGCCGAAGAGATTGCTGACCGAGG
>CAZRPI010000014.1:0-43232 GCA_964601865.1 uncultured Pelobacter sp.
CCATAAATTCCCCACCCCACCATGGTTACCCAGAGTACCCCGATTGCAAACATCGCAGGGTCCCGTGTCAGGGATTCGGTCGGATCCCCTTCCGCTCCCGAATGGATCCTGTAGATATATCGAAAAAGGCCGAAGCAGCTGAGCGGCACGGTGTAAATCAGGAGGCGCGAGGGTCTGGCAATGACATACATGGTGTAGGTCACCAGAACCGCCGAACCGGTCATATTCATTATCCCAGCAAGAAACTTCTCGGAATAGGCGTCAAGCGCCTTGCGATGTTGAACAGCCGTCTCACCGAGAGCATTTTTCTCACCACATCTTTTACCGGCGCTGAGAAAAACGGAAAGCAGAAAAACGGTCAGAAAGAGCCAATGGGTAATAACCATTCCGAAAACAGCGCCACCCGCCAGAAGTCGAATCAGGAATCCTGCCGAGATGCAGAAAATATCAACTATGGCAATATTCTTGAGCCGCAGGCTGTAGGCGATGGAAACGGCAAAATAGGCCATCAGGTAACAGAAGAAATGGAATGATGTGCTCAGGGCCACCAATGCGGATGCAGTCGCGCATGCAACGGAAAGCGCCGAAGCCGCTACGGGCGTGACCCGGCCGGACGGCAACGGACGCAATCTTTTTTTCGGGTGCCGGCCATCATTCTCCCTGTCACACAGGTCGTTCACGACATAAAGGGAACTGGATGCCAGACAGAAAGCCACGAGCGGGAACAGGCCGCGTGCCGCCACACCCGGCTGAAGCAGGGTTCCCCCCAGGAAGGGGGGGAAAAAGAGCATCAGGTTTTTAACCCACTGTCGCGGCCGCAGCAGCATGAAATAGGAGGTCAAATCGGGAACAGCCCTTTCCGTTACGTCTTGGACAAATAACATTTCCAGCCGGTTTTCTACGTCTGGATTTCCGCCGACCTGACATTATCGAGGAGTTCCAGCAGTTCGGCAACCTGGTATTCACCAATATCCAGAACCGCTGCTTCCTGCGAATCAAGCAGATTCAAATCCGGCTCAAACTTGAGCCCTAGGCCCACTCGATGACAGGCCAGATTGACCAGACGAACAACGGCCAGCATCTTACCGACCGTATCCCATGCTTCGGAATGATGAAATTTGATGACATCACAGTACATGGGTGGAAAGTTCCAGTGCTGAACGAGACGAACTCCCTGCTCGACATGCATGGCATCGAAGATTTCCATGATGAGCTCATCTTCACACATGGATTTTATGACACAGGCAACCACGAGACGCTCAACAGCCTTAAGCAGATAGAGCTTGCCAATATCATGCAGAAGGGCCGCAAGATAGTTCTCCTCCAGCGCGCCGAACATCCCCAGGTTCTGAGTGAGCCAGCGGCTACCCAGGGCGCAGCCGTGACTATGCTGCCAGAGTGCTTTCATATAACGGTCTATAACGGGATGGGGCGAGGTATGAACCGCGGCCTGGGAGGCGGCAATGGCAATATTGACAACCTGTTTGGCTCCCAACCGGATCACCACCTCCCTGAGGGTTGCAACCCTTGTTCGCCCCATGTACATGGGAGAGTTTGCCATCTTCAGCATCTGGCTCGCCAGCGCCGGATCCTCGTTGGCCACCGTGGCAACCTCGTCCACCGTGAAGTCGAGGTCCGAGAGCATCCTCTGAAGTTTCAGCGCCACCGGATGAAAGAGGGGCAACTCTATCGGCTGGGAAGCGAGCAATTTTCTGACCGTCTCGGGTATTTTCGCTGGTGCCATGTGTATCAACTCTCTCCTTCCGTAGCGCATTTCAACTTCAGGACCAGATCACATTCGGTCACATCAGCCGGACGAGAAATCATCAAATACTGAAAAAACCAGCCGATACGACTTCAGACAGACCGTTGCGTCAAGAGAAGCCTTCCCTCCAGATCATCTACGAATTGCCGGGCTGAACGGCCGCTTCTCCTCGCCGTATACATGCACCATTTCAGAGCCTTGTCGCAAAGTTCCTCATCGGAAATGACAAGTTTTCTCTTGGCCGCATAGCGCCGCACCACCGCCAGATATTCATCCTGGTCGAACCTGTAAAAACCGAATGAGAGGCCAAAACGATCCGCGAGAGCCAACCTTTCTCCTTCGGCCTCTTCCGGATGAATCTCGTCATCCCATCTCGTATCCCGAATCTTCTCGGGCATCAGATGACGGCGATTGGAGGTCGCGTAGATGAGAATATTCGTGGGACGTTCTTCTATATCCCCGTCCAGCAGGGTTTTCAAGGCCCGAAAATCTCCCTCGCCCTCGTCAAAGGATAGATCGTCGCAAAAAAGGATAAAGCGGTAGTCCACTCCCCTCAATTGAGCCACGATCTGCGGCAGCGACATGATATCCCAGCGTTTCAGCTCCACGATTCTCAAACCCAACGGGGAAAACGGTTTCAGCAACCCCTTGATGAGAGATGACTTGCCGCAGCCACGCTCACCCCACAAGAGAACGTTGTTGGCCGGCAAACCGGCTACAAACTGGGAGGTATTGCGCACCACGTCATCACGGATATGATCAATTCCTACCAATTCATCCAGTTCAAAGAGGTGCGGATGGGTAACCGGCATGAGGCGCCCAAACTCCCCGGTGCGTTCCCAGCGAAAGGCCACGCAGTCATCGAAATCCGGAATTCCGTCCGATTGGGGCGTCAAGCGATCCACCAGATGCTCGACTTTTTCCAGCAAAGCACTGATTCTGTCAATAGAAGCATTCATTCTGCGCCAACCTTACAAATCAGTCCCTGAGCGGACATTCGGCCTCCCACGCAACGTATTCGTCATCCTTTATTGAAAGAAAACTTTCAATACGTTGACGATAATAATCGGTCTGGCCCGCCTCTTCCTCCAGCCAGGCCAGATCTTCAGAGGATATGAAATTCTGGGATTGCAGGAAGCCATAAAATTCGCGTATTGCCCTCAGATGACGCTCGAGCATGGCCATGTCGGGGTCAAGGGTACGGGTGATCAGCCAGGTGGCCGCAAAACGCCTCACAACCCCCGGGACAGGCCTCAATATATTCAGCCGCGCGAAATCCATCAGGTAATCCCGCAGGTAAAAGTCCGCGCAAAAAGCCAGTTCCGATACGACCTGAGGCGCTTCTCCCCTGTTCAACAGGCAGGTGCAGAAACTCTTCATCAACGATCGGCAGCGTTCATCCACCCGCACTTCTTCCTCTATCGTGTCAAAATCAAAATCACCCTGCTCGAATTCAATCTCAGGGAGGTGTTGCTCCGTCATATGGTGCTTTCCTTTTTCAGGCCGGATTCAAATCCAGCAGTTTATTATGTACAAAGATTCCATCCTTCTGGATCAAAACGCCATCAAACCAAATCTCTCCGCCACCGGTCAGAATTTTCACCAGATCCCAATGGACAGCGGAGCGGTTACCGTTGTCACATTCATCATAGGCCTGGCCGGGGGTCAGGTGAATGGAGCCGAAAATCTTTTCATCAAAGAGAATATTGCGCATGGGACGGCGTATTCCCGGATTGACTCCCAGGGAAAACTCACCGATGTATCTGGCGCCCCCATCCGTATCGAGAATCCTGTTGAGCGCGTCACTCATCCCGGCATCGGCTGTAGCCCTGACAATTTTGCCCTTCCGGAATTCAAAACGGACTCCGTTGAATTCCTTCCCCTGATAAATACTGGGGCAATTATAGGCAATATGTCCCTCTACCGAGTCCCTGACCGGCGCCGAGAAGACCTCACCGTCAGGCATGTTCAAACGCCCGTCGCATTTGACTCCTGGCAAGCCCTTGATGCTGAAAGAGATATCCGTATCCGGCGCGACAATCCGAATCATGTCCGTATTGTCAATCATTTTTTTCAACTTCTCCTGTTTACGTGACTCCACGGCCCAATCCACGCAACAGGCGGAGAAAAGATAATCCTCGTACTCATCCAGACTCATCTTGGCATCCTGGGCGGCGGCATGGGTCGGATAACGGGTGACGACCCAGCGGGTGTGTTTTACACGCTGGTCGATCAGCGGTTTTGTGACCTTCTGGCGCGCGACCACGACTTCCTGACGTGCGTTGGTCATTACCATGGTATTATCTCCAGCCGCTATTCCGATATAGACCGTCAACATCTTGTAAAAATCGAGTTTGTGCTGTGGGAAGTGGGCAATCTGCCTTTTGTTGGCAATATTGAAAAAGGCAAGATCAATCTCCGGAACGGAAAATGCGTACTCGACGTATTTCGCGCCACGCTTCAGACAGAGCTCGTGGAGTTCCTTGACAAGAGGAGCAGATTCGAAACCGACGGCATTAATAAGAACCACATCGTTTTTGCCAACCCTGGTTGAATAATCGACAAGGATTTCAGCAAAGCGGGATAGGCGGGGATCTTTCACAGGTCAATCCTTTCAGGAGCAAACAATGAAGAAAGTTCAGGTAACGAAAAACATCTCCAGTTTCAATCATGTCAATAAGCCCATGCCAGATATCTCTTCTTGTTTTCATCCTTTTCTGCTAGCATGTTTTCCGAATCACAACTGTAACCATAGGAATTTACATGAACAGACGCAAAATTGAAACCAAAATCATGAATCCGCTGATGGGAACGCGGATCCCTCTCCCTGCCTACGCAACCCATGGGGCAGCAGCCATGGACCTGCGCGCGTGCATCCATGAGCCGATGACTGTTAATCCGGGAGAAACGGTGCTGGTGCCCAGCGGCATCGCAATCGCCATTCACGATCCGGAACTGGTGGCGCTGATCGTACCCCGCTCGGGACTGGGGATCAAACACGGCATCGTTCTGGCCAATACCGTAGGTGTCATCGACTCGGACTATCAGGGGGAAATTGGAATTGGCATCCACAATCGGGGAAAGACAGCGTACACCATAGAGCCGGGAGAAAGGATCTGTCAGATGATGTTTGTACCGGTTGTTCAGACCGCCCTGAAAATGGTTGAGGAATTCAGCCTCGTGAGTGTGCGAGGTTCCGGAGGTTTCGGCCATACCGGCAAAATTTGAACCGGGCGGCAGTTCCCCTCCAGCCCGGTTCAAAAAGCTGAAATCGGTGATCCGGTAACCGCTTCTTCAGATCTGCAGTACCTCCGGAGTCAGGTCCAAACCATCGGTTTTTCCAATTATCTCAAGATTAAGACAACTGCCGTCAAACAGTTCACCCCCAAGTCTTTGAATATCTTCGGTTGTCACGGCGTCAAAACAGGCCAGCACCTCTTCAACGGTCTGATTACGGCCCAGAAAGATTTCATTTCTTGCCAGCCGGGTCATAAAATTCTCGCTGCTCTCCAAAGACATCAGGAAATTCCCCTTGACCTGCTCACGCGCGGAATCCAGCTCGTCATGCGATATGGGTACCCGCTTAAGCTTTGCCATCTCCTGCAGGGCAATATTGATAACTTCCCTGCACTGTTCACGCTCCGTACCGGCATAAACGACCAAAGCCCCGCAGTCGGCATGGGAAATCATGTACGAGTAGATCGAATAGGCCAACCCCCGCTTTTCACGCACTTCCTGAAACAACCTGGAACTCATGCCACCGCCCAGAATGGTGTTAAGAAGGTAAAGAGCGAACCGGTCGGGATCTTTCTGGGAAAGCCCTCTCGTTCCCATGCATACCAGAGTCTGCTCCATATCCCGTTCCGAGAGGTGGACACGGGTCCCGGCGCCCGGAACTGGTGTATCCGTTCGAAGAAGACGATTCTTTGATGTACCGGAGAAAAGGTCTTCCACAAGCGCTATCAGATCCCGGTGTCTGACGTTACCCGCTGCGGAAACAATAATATCCCGAGAATCATAGCAATTTTGTTTGTATTGGATAATCTGGTCCCGGGAGATTGAACGGACTGTTCCCGCCGAACCCGGGATGGTAAACCCCAATGAATGGCCCAGCCAGAAGCTCTGGTGAAACTTGTCATGAATGAACACATCCGGTGAATCGTCACGCATTTTGATTTCCTGCAGGATCACTTTTCTTTCCCGTTCAATTTCTTCGGCGGGAAACGAGGAGTTCATAAAGATATCCGCCAGCAGAGCAGTTACACGCGGCAAAAACTTTGCCAGAACTTTGGCGTAGTAGCAGACATACTCATGTCCGGTAAAGGCGTTAAGAATTCCTCCCATGGAGTCAATTTCCATGGCGATCTGGCGGGCGGTTCGCATGCCAGTCCCCTTGAAGAGCATGTGTTCAATAAAATGAGCAATGCCGTTGAGTTCGGGTGGCTCATGGCGAGCGCCGTTCGCAACCCAAATACCAATGGAAGCGGTATGCATATGCACGACTCGCTGGCTGATAACCCGGATACCATTATTGAGAACAGTTGAGGATATCATTTTTTCAATATACCTTCCTTTTGAACGAAAGCCAACGAAACGCTGAGATTTTCGTTAAAAGTATCGCTTGCGGTATTGATCCATAATTTGTTAAAAACAATTTGATAACTCGCGGCTACAAGAGGGGGGCTGCCTTGAGAAGGCATACCCACCGGTTCCGCAATGTCCCCAATTGGTTTTTGAAGTTTGCCTGATTCCTCTATTTGAATACATGATCTCTGGTTTCCAAATACGGGGGTCGCATCATGTGAAACAGCCTGGATCCGGTCCTTATCCGGCCACTTGAGCAAAAAAACGGCCATATGTACATGGACCATTTGAAGCACCTCTTGTAAATGCAGGAATATTTACCTGATTCACGCGTATTCAATTTCCTGCTATAATTAAATCCGATTATGCAACCAGTTCCAGAGCGAGCGACATACTCATATTGCCGACTAAAAACATGTTCAACGAGGTAACAATGCCAAAGACACTCATTCCGCTTGCCGAGGGTTTTGAAGAAATTGAAACCCTGACTGTTGTCGATGTGCTTCGCAGGGCAGAGATCACCGCCGTTCTGGCAGGACTTTATGACGGTCCCGTGTCGAGCGTTCGCAAAGTAAATATAATTCCGGACGAGGCGCTTGACTCTGTTACAGTCGACGATTTCGACATGATTATTCTCCCTGGGGGGCAACCTGGAGTAAACAATCTGTGCGCGGACGTCCGCATCAAACGTCTATTGAACGACTTCAATGCCTCTGGCAAGAGAATCGCCGCCATCTGCGCCGCAACAACAGTACTGTCGGAAGCCGGCCTCATAAGGGGCAAACGTGTCACCGCCTATCCCAGTTATAAGGACAAACTGAACGGTGCGCAGTACGTGGACAAAGGCGTTGTCACCGATGGGAACATAATCACAAGCCAGGGCCCTGGCACGGCGATTGCTTTTGCACTTGAAATTGTATCTCAACTTGCCGGCAAGCACACTGCCGACACCATCGCCGCTGAGCTTCTGGTAAAGGAAGACGATCAGCAGGTGATCTGGGACAGATATCTATTCAATAGTACCGTCCAGTCGTTAGTGGAAGCCCTTGAGTTGAAGGACAGCTATACCCAGGGGCATGGCAAGCGTGTTACGGAATATTCGCTGAGTATGGGCGCGAAGCTTAAGCTTTCAGCCATGGAGATGCGGGACCTCTATCTGGGCGCGATGCTCCACGATATAGGAAAGGTTGCTACCGAACACGACATTCTTAACAAAGTCGAAAGCCTGAATCTGCGTGAGGAAACCATCATCCGCGAGCACCCCATCAAGGGAGCACTGTTCATTGTCGGAGTCGACGGCTTGAACAATATTGTGCCCTCGATACTCCATCATCATGAGCGATGGGACGGCACTGGATACCCAGCGAGACTGAAGGGTGAACAAATTCCGCTGCATGCCCGAATTATATGTGTTGCAGATGCATTCGCAGCCATGATCTCCAACCGTTCATTCCGCTCGGCCATGAGCAAGAAACAGGCAGTCAGGGAGATTGAAAAGCAAAAAGGGGCACAGTTCGACCCATTCATAGTTGACATCCTGATGGAATGTCTGAATGAGTCGCCTTATGAAATGAAGGATTTCAGTTTTTATTTTTAAGTGCGGAGCTGTCAACTCAGATCAGCGTAGGCTATTCGGATTTGATCAATGCTCACCCGAGACGCAAAGAAGGTATTCGCGAATGCGGATACCTTCTTTGCGGAGTTATGCCGAAAACAACCTAACTGCGGGAAACAACCCGCTTTCAGAAAGTTGGTTGCCGCAAAACCTAGCCGAGGATTCTGGGCGTAATGAATACCAGCAGTTCAGTCTTGTTCTTTGTTTTGGTGTGTTTCTTGAACAGTTTGCCTACGACCGGAATATCCATGAAATAGGGTACGCCCTCATCCGTAGTTTCATCATCATCCTGAAAAATCCCCCCGATAACCATGGTTTCACCATCTTTCAGCAGCATTTCGGTTGTTGCTTCCTTCTTGTTGATGGCAGGGGCATTTGATCCGGAGACAGTCTCGCCCTTCGAATCATTTTTGGCGTCAATCTTCATACTGATTGTACCATCAGGGTTGATATGGGGCGTAACCTCAAGGGACAATGCGGCTTCAATAAACTTTGTTTCAACCTTGTCCGAAGTTGCGGCAACATAGGGTATCTGCTGTCCCTGAAGAATCTTGGCCGTCTTGTTGTTGAGCGTCGCTATCTTGGGACTCGATACAATTTTGATGAGTCCGGCCGTAGCGGCAGCGCTGAGCCTCACGCTGAGTGCCACATCGCCCAGTGCGCCGAATGTTATTCCCAGGTCTCCGCCCGATCTCGTTCCGGTTCCAGTCGTCGGAGGAGCGGTTGTCAGTCCGCCAAAACCGGTGTCAAGTCCGGTAATACCGATAAGGGACCCGGAAGGGTCATTATAGTGTATGCCCCAGTTGACGCCCAGATCGCTGACAAACGAGGATGACGCTTCAACGATACGCGCCTCAATCATGACCTGTTTTTCCGGAACATCCAGTTCCTTGAGAATTTCTCCCATCCTTTTAATAGCCTGGGGAATATCGTTGACAATAATCTTGTTGGTTCGGATATCCTTGTTAACCGAAGCACCCACACCATCAGTCAGCATCAATTTGAACTGAGTCAATATGTCGTCAGGATTCGCATAATTAAGGGTGAACAGACGGGTTTCCAGTTCAGTAGCCTTCAACTGCGCTCTTTTGAGTTCCCGATCCTCCTCAGCCTGGGATTTGAACTTCCCCTTGGCCTTTATGATGACGATGTTGCCTTCTTCACGTTTATCCAGACCTTTTGTATCAAGGATAATGTCCAGAGCCTGGTCCCAGGGAACATTCACCAGCTTGATGCTGATGGTACCCGTCACATCATCTCCCAGAACGAAGTTCTTGTTACTGACTTCCGATAGCAGCTGGAATATCTTCCTCACCTCCGCATCAGCGAACTCCAGTGTCACTCTGCGGCCCTTGTATATTTTCTGAGAAGACGAGGATTTTACCGTGGCATCACCGTGTGAAAGAAGTTCGGCATTAAGATGTGAATCCGGTTTCCTTGCAGTACGGGCCGGACGGATCTCCTGGAGATCGGGGGAAAGACTATCCGCGGACATACCCTCCGGATTTTTGAAGTCAATGAAGAGCATGTCCCCTTCCTGCCGATACTCATAAGTCGCCGGCATTCTCATCGCAATCCGTATTTTCGTATCCGCACCCTTACGGGTTTTGACAAGGATCGGGGTCACCCTGAGCACGGGTGAAACGAACTTCTTGGTTTCCAGGGAATGTTGCAGCTTTGGTGGAAGCGCAGCATTCTTAATGGTCAGAGTAACGAATCCCGGTGTCTTTTCAGGAGCATCAACAATCGCATTGCCGGCGACTTTAACCGAAACACGGGTAACACCATTAACGATCTGAAAATCAATCATTTCTACACGTGCGGGAGATACTCGCACATCCTTTTTCGCAGAAACCGCTTGAGGAGAAGGCTTCACAGAAAGCTGAGAGGTAACTTCCGCCGCTTTTGGCGCGGCCTCCTCTTTTGCCACTGACTGGGGATTTACAACTGGTTCCTGGTCTTTCTCTTTAACATTATCAGAGACCGGGGGGGCTGAAGCTGTCTTTTCTTCTCTCTTTAATAAAATGAGAAGTCCATCCGCTGATTTGACCGCATTTGGTTCAGCGCCTTTCCCATTAACCAGCTCGAAGACGACACGTACCTTGTCGGGATAGAGTCCAAGGCGCGCGGAAGAAACTCCGTTGGACTTGATAGGTATGATCCGTGAAGCCAAAGAGTTTTTTACACCATATAGATCAACAACATACCGATCAGGATTGTCTAAACGGATCGTTTTGAACTCCTCAACCCCCCCCTGTATTGCAAGAACGATTGAATCATCCTTCACGGACACTCCCTCAAGAGTGCGAGCTACCGTCTGCGCTACAGGTGAAGGCTCAGATACCGGTACGGAAGGAACTGACTGCTCGGAGGATGGAGTTTTTTCAAGCGATGAGGCGATATCAGCGCCCTTGGTTTCAGCCCCGACCTGAACCTTGCTGGCAGCCTGAGCAGCCAGCGCCGGGAAAGTCACTCTTATCTCACCAGGTTTTTCCTGTGAGGTGGAAAGAACAGGGTCCGCATCTTTTGCAAGTTCAACATCAATACGGGTCAAAACACCTGCATCGGTATCATAACGATTAACCGTAACCGTTTTGAAGTTTCCCTTATTCAGGGCAACAGGCGCAGAAATTTTACCTTGGGTGGTCTGTGACAGGTCAATAACCAGACGTAACGGAGAAGTTGTCTTATAGCTGGTATACGTTGCCGGAGCGGATAGTTTTATTACCAGCTCGGCGGTATCACCCTCGCCATTTATAGTGACAGATTCAACAGCAGACAACTTGACTTGAGAGTCCTGCGGAAGGCCTTGAGCAGATTCCGCCGGACTGGGAAATGCGTTCGCAAACCACACGACCAGTGCCAGAGCAAACGCCAGAATTATCGATTGTCTTGTCATCCACTTCATGCGAAACTCCTTATTGTTTCCTCGGCATACTGATTCTGATGTGTTCCTTGCGTACCCTGCCATTATCATCCCTAAACTGTTCCAGCACATCTACGCTGTTAGGTGTAATGGACATGACCCGCCCGTCATTTTTGCCGATTGTCATACCAATTTTGAGTACGTATCCCTTGCCGTTGGGGTCTATCACCATCGCCTGACTACCCTTATCTCCGGAAATTATGCCAATCAACCTGAACTGATTGACATCATAACTATGAATCGGCAAGGCTAACAAATTACGTTTTCTGCTTTTTCCGTTCGTCAGAATCGCACTCTTTTTAATTATGATATAGGGCTTAAACGGATCCTTCTTTGAACTGAAATCAAATTGATTATGCTGCGGCTCCCCCAGCTTCTGGGAGGAACTGAGCTGTTTCTGGACGGGTTTCTCTGGTTGCTTTACTACCGTTGCTGGAATAGCAGTTTTATTTGGAGGCGCAGGTGATGGGGACTCTTGTTTTTTTCGGCATCCCTGGGCGCAGAACAGAGATATTGTGATGGCACACAGAAGCAGTACCTTGAAATTATTTTTTGACATTTTTCGTGTCATTCTTAATCTCTTTCTTGTCCAGGAAACGGAATGTGGTTGCAAGGCAGTTCACTCTCGCCAGAATACGGTTATTAACACTCTTCACATCAGTAAAGTTAACATTGGTGATATTTACGATTCGCGGAAGATTTGATACTGCCGCAAAGAAATTAGCCACGCTATAAAAGGAGCCAGCCACAGAAATATCGACCGGTACTTCAGCATAAAAATCCTTTGGAGCTTCCGGCTTAGGCCTGAAAGTGAGAAAATCGAGTCCCGCGCCCTTTCCCAGAGTCGTAATACTAGTCAAAAGAGCAGGAATTTCCTTGGAGTTCGGAAGTTCGGTTAATGCCTGGGCCAATTCGCGATTAAGCTGATCATACTCCTGCTGCAACCGAGGTAAATTGGCAGCAATCCTGGTCTTTTCATTAATCTCGTCCTGAAGTTTGGAAAACTCACCCTTCAGGTTTTTGTGTTCCTGGTACACAGGCCTGTATAAAAACCAACCTAAAGCCGCTGCTTCGAGAAGCATGACAAAAACAAAAAAGATTATTTTTTGCTTTGTCGGCCACTTCAGTATTTTTTCTACTTGTGGGTCCATGGGCAGTCCATTCCTGTTGAAGAGTACTATTTAGCCTGCGACGGAGGCGAAGGCGCTGTTGACGTCTGCTGTGATTTTTCAGCGTCAACCGATGACCGCAATTTACAAGTAATGTCGAAGCGCTTCAGTTTATTGCCCTGCGATTCCATCTGTTCCGAAACGACCAGTTCAACCTTTGCGTAGTCCTGGGAAGCCTCGAGCGCGCGCATGAAGTTTGCAATCAGCTCTTCATTGAATGCCAGGCCGGAAATCTTGATATCAGGCCCTGACTCAGAATAGGACGTCAACCATAACTGATCAGGAGTACTGCCGCTGAGAGTCGCAAGTCTTTGGGCGGGGCCGGTCTTGTTCTTTCGCAACTGGTTCAACACGTCCAGTTTTTTCTTGACCTGCTCTTTGAGAAGCTTGAGCTCCTCAAGTTTGCCGATTCTTGTTTTCAGGTGGTTGATGGTTGCATTAGCGGTGGAAATATCATTCTTCGTATCAGAGATCTGCAGGTGTTTTATGAAATACAACGTCAGGATGATGGCAAGGACAAGTACAACACCCAGGCAAAAGATCGCAATCTGCTGAACAGCGGTTTCTTTTCTTTTGGCAGCCCTGACTGGTAAGAGGTTTATTTTTATCATTTGTCTCCTACCCTCCTTATGGCAAGCCCGACCGGCACCACCATCAGCGGCGCTATTTCCCGCAGATACTCAGGATCAAAATCCTTGTCAGCAAAATGAAGCTTTGCAAATGGGTTTATGATTTCTACCGGCAGTCCAAGTTTTTCACCAATTGTCGTAATCAGGTTGTACGTTTTTGAGCAACCACCACTTATAAAAATCTTGCTCACCCTGTTTTCGCTGGCCGTGGAATTATAAAAATCAAGCGAACGCCTGATTTCCTGAGTAAGTGTATCGTTTACCTTGCCGATAACTTCGGCAAGGATATCGCTGCACGTTTCATGAGCCAGCATCTTCAGAGACTCTGCCTCAACACCACTTACCCCCAGCTGTTTCTGGATTTCCTCAGTATAAAGGTTGCCGCCAATCTGCACATCACGGGTAAACAGCGTTAAACCATCCTTCACGATATTAATATTCATGACTCCGGCGCCAATATTGACCAAAGCCAAAACCTCATCGGGCTCCGTATCATGATTAATCTCAAAGGCATTCTGTACGGCGAATGAATCCACATCCACCACTGACAGTTGGAGTCCTGCCTCACCGAGAACAACAACATAGTCATTAATAATGTCTTTTTTACTGGCGACCAACAGTACATTCATCTTCGTAGGATCTATGCTGTCAGATGAAAGTATTTGAAAGTCAATATTCACATCATTGATATCGAAAGGTATGTACTGTTCCGCCTCCCAGCTGATCTGATCTTCCAACTCTTCTGGCGGCATTGCCGGAAGGGATATTTTACGAATGATTACCGAATTTCCCGAAATAGAACAGGCAACATCCTTGATTTTAACACCAAGGCTGGAAGTAAGATTTTTTATCGCTTCCACAATAGACGAACTGTCCATGAGGGTATTGTCAACGATAGCCTCGGAAGGAAGCGGAATAATGCCGGCGTTTATAAGTTGATACCCTCCCTTATGCTCCTTGAGCTGAACAAGCTTTACGGAACTGGAACCAATATCAACGCCGATAAGGTCTTTTTTTCTGTTCAAAAAAAACATATCAATTTCCTGTCGTAATCAGGCCTGAAAGACCTTTTCCTTTTCTTCCAGTGAATAACCTAGGGCTAGAATAATTTTCCGCATCGTTTCCAAGCGGCACTTCTCACCCCGTTCAACCCTGTCTATGGTAAGGGCAGAAACTCCTGCCTTACGCGCCAGTTCGGCCTTACTCAATAAACGAGATTCCCTTATTGCCTTAACCCTGTTCTGTAACGCCATGTACGCATCCTAAACTTTTGATAAACCGTATTTAGGATTTACAACAAATACACACAATGTCAACACTTTTATATCTACTTATGTAACAAATTTCGAAATAATTCGCGATTTATTGCTAATATTAACAATTCACAAGCGAACTCTAATTATGCCTTACACATCCACAACACAACAACGCTCCTTGAACAAAAAACGGGTCGCCAGAATCCGTCAAAGACCATTCGGCGACCCGGCTATCTCAGTGAGACCCAATGGGCTTTCCGTCCCACCCTCACGGATGGTTTAGTATTATCGTGAATCTATACAATTGAGCAGAATAATGCCTTGTTGCCAATCCCCCATCCGAAATATTTGCGCAATTGTTTATTACAATTAAACTGTCATGTAAAGATAAAAACAGCTCTATGACGATAAATTTTCCGATTCCCCGGCATGGAATCAATAGGCGTAGAGAACTTCAAGGTTTGCCTGCGAAGTCGCATTAGTCTGGCGCTCACCCTGAACCTCGATTCGGTAAACATATGGAATGCTCTTCGGCGTAAGAAGCGGAGATGATTCCGCGACACCGGAGCCTTCCAGTTGCAACCCGCTGGTATCGGAATTACCTGCAACTGTATCAACAATTTTTGAAGTCACAATAAACGGGTTTCCCGATACCGGCTGTAACGTCATTTGCAGATCGGGTGATTTTTTGGGGTCGGATGTACTGCTGCAGGTGGAATCCCAATCAGCAGTCTTTTTGACGAGTTTGCTCTGTAAGCATTTGCTGTCTGACAGAACCTGCAAGCTGACTCCGGTAAAAGCTCCCTGCACATCATTGATAAACGTTGCACTTGAATAGTTCTGCAACATGACCGGTAGGACATCTTTTATCGTAATATCGGTTCCCCCATAGGAGGCTTCGACCGCGGTGCGGTATTTCTTGTTTTGGCCGGATGCCTGAATACCCGCCGTAACCATGTACAGCAATGCCATCACGATGGTGAGTGTAAGGAGCGTGAACATGAGAGAGGTAACAAGCGCGACTCCCTTATTATTTCTGATTGCGCACAGCATATCCGCTATCCTTTACATGTTGGCCATGAGATTTTTGGGCCGCACCACGATACGATAGACTTTCCAGCGATAATGCAGCATGTCAGAGGTCAACGCATAACTACGCGTGATCGCCGTCTCACCCGTATCACCCACGGTGATGGGTGAGGGGCTGGTGTAAGCAGGATCCATACGGCCGACCTGCGCCAGGACATACACTTTTATGACTCTGAGAGCCGAGGAGAGCAGTTCCGGATCAGCCATGGCGGCGTCAATATCCGATTTTATGGCGCTCCCAGTCCTGAAGTTCGAATCCGGACTGGTCCAGGTGTCAATCAAACCGTCCTGCCCCGCCGTCGCTGTGCTTCCGATCGTAAGGTCCCAGCCAAATACGACCTGCATGTCCGCGATACAATCGAGCAGGGGAAGATAGTTGAGTTTGCCGCCGTCCTGATTGACCGTAGCCTTGTACAGGATGCCGGTATTGGGGGCGCAAAGAGCGGGCACGGAATCCGCCCCCGACGGGCGCGCGACGAAATAGTCACTCCGATTGAACGGCATCCGTGGAGAGTTGGTATTACTAAAACCGTACAAAACGTAATCGGTCATATTCGTCGAATAGGTTCCAAAAGCGGTATTGCCGAACGGCGTATAAAACCATTTTTCGGTTTCCTCTGGCACGATCGTAAGAGTCTTTTTTGCCTGGCTGATCGAACGCCGCATCAGAAGCACCCTGTCACCGCCTTGCAGGTTTTCCGCTTTAGAAGGCCAGGTTTTGGGCACGACTCCGGAAGAGGTTTTAACCAGATAGGTCCACTTCTGGGAAGTCGCGTTTCTGTCCAGGGTCAGCCCCTTGAGGGCCAGATAATCGCTGCCGGCAAGGATGGTGAAACTGCTCCCCGAGACACTGGTCGTGTCGGATACCGCGGCCATACTGTTGCCCGCCACCAGCGCCCGCGGTGGGACACGCTTACCGGCAACGCTTACCAGCGAATCCGAGGTGTCACAGGGATCATCCATCGTGCGCGCCACCTCATTGAACGAACTGGCCAGCGCGCTCGCCGCCTCACCCGTATACTCGGAGCAGAGAGGCACGGTAAAAAGTCCGTATCCGGCCTGCTGCAGGTCATGACGGAACATCTCGAGCCCCACGATCCCCTCGATGTTACTCTCCTCGCTTCTGAACAGCTTGGAGGTCTGCTGGAGAACGGTCCGGAATACATCACCGCTGATGGCAATCACAACGATGAACACCGCCATCACGACGACCATTTCCATCAGGGTAAAGCCTCTGTTGTTGCGCAACATTGCAGACTCCGCCTATTGATTCGTTTTTGAAGAGGCGCCGTACACCTCATGGGTGTAGCGAACATTCTTGTACTTCCAGCTCACCTGTATGTTCACCTGTTTTGAGTTCGTCATATCCACGCCGCTTCTTGTAACCGAATAGTTTCGCATACCGCTCAGAAAGGGGCGCGCAACCACTCTTCTGGTCGTCCCAGTGGAAACCGCCTCGAAAGGTTTGGCCAACTCCCTGCTCATCTGCTCGTCTCCCACCGCAACCGCATCGTTTCTGATCTGGGTTGAGGCGTTATGCTGCAGCGCCACATTAACGGCCTGCAGCAGTCCGAGCATGCCGACCATCAGAATGACGACGGCGACCAGAAACTCGACCAAGGTAAAGCCGGAACTATTTCTGAACACAGGCGCCACCCTCCATTCTTCCCAGGTTTATCCTTGAGTCCGCTACGACTACGCAATCGAACGCCGCGCCGCTGTCTACCGGGTTAACCCTTATCGTGTCGAGATCATTGGTAAATCCACGAATATCAAATTCAAAAATACGATCAGCGGCCGATCCGCCACCCTTCTTTGAAAACTGGTACGATACGGTCTTGCTGAACAACACCAATCCACCCGACGCGCGATTTTCATTTTCCGAACTGTACCGTCTGAATGCATATCCCGTGGCGGACCCGTTCATGACGATGCTGTGTCTTCGTTTCCTGAAAAGCGATTCCGTCCGGGCTCTGTTGAGATCGGAAAATAATTCGCGGGTCTGGCTTTCGATGTTCGTCTTGCGCATCCAGCCGGTAAAAGCAAACGTCACGACTGCCAGAAGAATGCCCATGATCGCCATGACCACGACCAGTTCAACAATTGTAAAACCGCGCCGGTTCATTGTCCCTCCGGATTCTTCAGGCCGTGTAATACTTATTTTTCCCGTACATGCAGGATTTTTTTGACCGGTTTTGGGTTGGTAATCAGAGACAGCCCCTGGGAAGTGGGAGGCACGCCGGAAATGGCCGTGTTCAGTTTTCTTCCATCCTCCCGCTGATTCCCTGTTTTCGACTTAAAAGCGCTGCTCAGTGAGATTTCCGCGAAAGCGCCCGTGGAAACCTGCATCAGCGCCTTCCCCTGCATCGCCCTGCCTGGAGGCGCTCCGCCGGTCTTGTAGTTCACGGCCCAGAGATACGAATCCCCACCGGCCTTGCAGACATCGTTACTCGGTACGAAGGTAGTATAGAATACCGCGCCGGCGGTGGAAGCCACCGGATCCGTTATCATCCGTTCAGCTCCGGCGGTGGAGCTGGAGGTATCAAGATTGATATACCAGCCGGAAGCGGTTGTCGTCAGGTTCGCCAAAGGCGCGGTAACCGCATCCCCTGACTGGTTCACGAGGTCTGAAACGGAAACTGAACTGGTACAGGTCCCGTCCATCAGGTTTGTTGCCGTTTTATTGTAACAGGGATCCTTCACCCCATAGATCACATTCTGGCCGGACATGGAATCGCTCTTGAAAAAGTATCTGCCGGTTCCGAAGTAGATCCACAGGGTTCTGTTGGGCCGGTCCTGGAGCTTGGTAACCGAGGTGCTTATGGGTCCGGTATTGCTGATCAGACTGGAAGCGACCCAGTTTGCCGGATCGGTATTTTCCTTGGTCAAAATGCGTATGACACCGCCCCTTGTCCACGTCCCCGAAGTGCAGCCGTAGATCAGGGCATCCGACGCGGTGCACTGGCGCGTATAGCCGACATAGATGGCATCGTCGCTGTACCACCCTGCGTTGGAAGTCGTGGCCCGATCGGTGTCGACCCAACTGGTGGTGAGAGTTCCGCCGAATGCATTTGAAGGCAATGGCGTGGAGCTGTCGTTATTATAGGAATCGATCGTACGGACGAGCGCGCCTGTGGCCATATCGACGACGAAAACCCGAAGCTGCTGATCGGACTGCCCCTTGAACTGCCGTGTCACGGTATCAATGGGACCAGTAGGTCCGGAGGCAAACACGGCGAACCAGCGCCCGTTTTTCGAGTTATCGGGATATGCGGTGTCATTGCCGCCAGCGTCCTTCATTTTTGCCGAAATCCGCACGATTGCCGGGCCGGTCGTAGTATATCCCAACTGCTGGAGGGCGGAGGTGGTCCCCGGAAAATCCCACATATATGAAGGTGATGCAGGGTCGGTCACATCAAGGGCAAAGTACGATGAAAACCCGAGGCTGTCCGTGGCCGCCGTCCCCTTGACCGGAGTCTTGACGCTGTCGGTGGGCGCGGTGTAGGTCGAGTTGCCGTTCCATTTTGCCGCTCCTCCCATTCCGGCCCCTCCGATGAGGAGGGTGCGCCAGCTTGACCCGTCGGACGGTTTGGCGCAATCCCAGTAATTCGTTGCGGTGCATGTGGTTGGCTTAACAATGCTCATATCCACAATGGTGGGTGTTTTATCAACATAGTAAAGATGGCAGTAGCCCGGATTCTTGAGGTAGGTCAGATAGGGGAGCGACTGTTTCGGAATGAAACTCCACTCCTCGTGTCCCAGGTTGTCCGAAGATGTCACCAGCGCCCCACTGACGTTATTGAACTGAGCCTTGTCGAATGCGCCGTTCAACTCCTTCAGAATCCCGAGCTTCAGGGCGTGAAGCATCCCGTCGTTCCCCCCCACAAATACCATTCCCCTGGTTTTGTAGGTCGAAGTTTTCAGGAAATTGGTATAGGTATAGTCGGCATAGCCGTTTGGCACCGGCATTGCGTAGCTGTTGAGATTGATGTTTGAAACCAGCTTCGGTGTCGACGAAACGATATCGCCGAGTTTCCAGGTACGGGAGCAGCCCAGGCTGTCGCTGATGCCGCAGGAATTGAGGTCCACCGTCCGGTTCCTGTAGCTGGGGGGAGAGGTCGAATTGATCTCGCTGCTGTCGAAACCGTGGACATATTTTATGATGTTCGTGGCTTCGGTGTCACTTGATGCCTGAAGGTAGGACTTCAGGGTGGTTTTATCCGTCGCGCTTGCGGCGGTATACGCGGCGCTGGAAAACGTGCTCAACCCAGTGGTGGTGCTATCAAGAGTGCTCACCCCGGTTCTGGTATAGATCGTCCTGGGATCGCTGGTGAGGTTCCGCTGCCAGAGTTTTCTCCCCGCCTTCCAGAGACTATTGACATTGTCCGGATCGATGGTTTGGTCAGGGGAGGATGATTCCGGGGAACCATCGCCATTGGCATCGCTGAAGAGCCTCACAACTGTCTTGTTCTGAGTCGAATCAAAGGCGAACTGGGCGATCTTGTCATTCTTGAGATTGAGCTCGTAATCGCCGTTGGTGTCCTCGCGTATGGAGGTGAGCTGGAGGTACGGATCGATGTAGTACCACATGTTGTGGAGCTCGCCGAGCCAGGTGGCAGTGGTGTTGTTGTCGAAATTCTTGTTGGGGTAGAAAACCGCCTGGATCAGGCTGGCGCCGCTCCCTTCGCTGTTGTTCAGGATGGAGGCGGCGGTGCCGGAAGACACGCGGGACAGGATGTCATCAAGCGCCTCGCGAAGACGCTGCTCCATCTGGCTCGGGTTCGACACCTCGAAATAGGTGTCGGGGACGCCGGCGACCTTGGAGGACCACTCGTTGCACTTCTTGTTCCGACTGCTGGAAGAGAGGGGGAGCGAGCAGGTGGAATCGGTGTACGGAAGGCCGTCGTTATCGAGGTCCTTGAAGCCGCCGTACTTGGCGGCGTACCACAAAGGCGGCTTGGGAATGGTGGCGGAACCGGCGGCGCTGAAGGTCATTGAGGCGCTGGAAGTCGTCAACTGGTTGCCCGCCCAGCCGGAACCGGATGGTGGGGAGGATGTATGCTGGACGATCATGTAGGTTCCGGAATCGCTCCCGGCGCCGGAAATGGTGAAACCGAAGGCAGCCGGGTTGCCTGCAGACGAATAGACGCGCCCGACTTTTACCGAAACCTGATCAGCGCTCAGGCCGGAACAGGCGCTGTTGGTCGCGCCATCGGTGCAGACCGTGTACTCGGTCAGCATGTCCAGGTCGAAGTCGCCACCGCCAAGGTCGTCGGTAGCAACCCGATACTTGATGTACTTCAGCCTGTTGGAGGAATCGTACTCCGTCTCCAGGACGTAAAAGCTCACCTGCGTCAGAGACGGACAGGATGAGGAGGTGTTGGTCGGCGCGAAGGCCAGGTTCTTGGTTGTCGTCCCGGCCAGGGTAGTGACATTAGCGACATCAAAGCTGGTGTTGCTGGTGGAGCAGCTCCAGCCGTAACTGCTGGATACCGATTTACCGTACGGCTCGACCAGCACGCTCTTGTTGGTACTGGTGTACACCTTGACTTCCGGCACGTTGGAATTGAAGGCCACCACATAGGTAAGCGCATTGGGGGTCCCCATTTTGCTCTTCATGTAGTTGTGCCCGTACAGTGCGGCGGCGGCAGGATAGTAGGTGCCGCTCTGGTCCCCCTCCGCGGGGCAGAGTCCCTTCATGCTCCCCAGACCGTTCACGATCTTGGCGTTGCACCTGCCGTCCGTGTTCGTCCCTGACGTTGTCCCCGATTCACCGGTAACCAGGGTTGTGTCCAGGTTTTCGTTGGACCAGATGGTGTTGGCAAGGGTGGCGGCGTTGAAATCGGTCAGGTCGCCGGTTACGGTCGCGAAGGCCGTACCCGGGATCTGGTCATGATCGTAGTTGTTGTAGACATCGGAGAACACGAGGTTGAACGGAATGGAACAGGAGGGATAGAGGGTGGCGGGAGTGTCCCAGTCCGGCTTTGACGCGTAATAGCCGTTGTCGCCGTTACTGCCGTTGGAGATGCCGTTCACGAACGCGCTTGTCGCCGAACCGCGGCCGGACCAGTAGCGCAGCCCCTCGTACAGGATCTCGCCCATCGGGTTTCCGGTGTGGGTGTTGAGGGGATAGGTCGTAGGGCACTTCATCTCCTCGATGGATTTCATCAGGAGCCCCTTGCCGCTGCTGGCCGAAGTCTGGAAGACGCCGTTGTTCTGGTTGGTTTCCTCGTTGATGCTGTAGATGTCCTTCCGGATATAGCCGCCGGCCCTGGGATTCTGGAAGGAGCCGGCGATCATTCCGAAGAACATGTTCGATGCGTTGACGCACTGTCCGTTGCTGGCCGAGGAGCAGGTGTTGTCGTTGGTGCAGGAGGTGTACATGTCCTTGCTGCAGACCTTGTTGCTGTTGGCGGTTTCGCCGTAGATCTGCATCAGCCCCACCGGGCGCCACGGTCCGTTGCTGTCCTGCGGGCTGGAGGTGGAGTAGTTCTTGCAGTGCTTCTGCTCCCAGTCCCCCACGGAGTTGAAGCCGGCGGAGGGGTCGCACGCTCTCACTGAAACGTTGTAGTTGGTGCGCCCGGTCAAGGTCGCGTTATTGGCGACCCCGTCGCCGTCAAGATCGATGCGGCCGTCCCCGCAGATATCGGAATTGCCGTCCACATTGATCCAGTGCCAGATCCTCAGGCCGCCGCTCACCGTAACCCCGCTCACCGCCGTTACGTCGGGCAGGATTTTCAGTTGTGCGATTTTACTCGTGGTAATACCGTTCACGCAGAAGAGGGCTCTTTTTCCGCTCGAACCTCCGGCAAACAGGTAGGAAGCGTCGCTACCCAGGTACTCCTTGCCCCAGATATGCCCGTCCTGGGGGATATACTCCCCGCTCAGTTCAGCATAGTTGGTTCCGTTGTTGTCCGAGGTCCGGTAGCCGCCGTAGATCACCATCTTGACCACATCGGCGCGGGACATGGAGACCCAGTTGAGGAAGTTGCCGCTGAACTTGCCGGAACAGTCGAGGGATGTGCCCGAGGCGCTGGTGCAGTTTGAGGCCCTGCAGTACTTGTCCGAGGTAATGCCGTAGGGGAGGAAGACACCCGAACTGTAGCTGTAGCACTTGTAAGGGTCGAAGTAGCCGTAGTAGTCGAAGGAATGGAGATAGCCGGTCTCGAGTTTGCCGTCGTTGTTGATATCCGAGGCATCGTTGTAGGCGGGGTAATACCACTTGTGGTCCTTGCCCAGGGTGAACAGGACCTGCGGAGGAACATAGTTTGCAAGGAACGGGGGAGTGACGCAGTAATCCGCCATTGCCGGCGTATACGTGCTCTGGGCCGCCCGCGCGTCATTGACGGTCAGGCAGCAGCAGAGCAACGGAAGCGCAATCCCTATGACTGAGCAGAGAAACGAATTCAACCGGTTCATACGAGTCACCTCACCAACCAAAATAAACGGGTATCAAGAGGGGTAAGCTAACCAGACCGGCCTGTCCTGTATTTCAACGCTCCATCATTCAGTCAGACTGAGCGTCAGCCGTAAGGCGTGATTATGTTCATTGCTTTTCTTCCAGTATTTTCTTCAGGCTCTCGGCATCCCGGACGCCGAGTTCGATCCTGCCGTTGGGCAATACCAAGGCAGGCGTCCCGGAAATGCCGTTGGCCTCGGCAAATCTTCTGTTTTCGTCGATGAGCCTCTTGCTGCTCTCCTGAACCGGCTTGGGAACTTCCCTCCCCTCAAAGGCCCTGTCGAGTATCTCCTGGCTCCGGGCCTCTAGAACGGCGCGGGCCTTGTCATAGGCGCCCGGATGCATGGGCAGGGGATAGAGCACGACGTTAATTGTAACATCCGGCGCCAACTTCGCCAGTTTTTTCAACTCCTCGTGCGCCTTGCGGCAATAGGGAC
Source organism: uncultured Pelobacter sp. (assembly GCA_964601865.1). GTDB lineage: Bacteria > Desulfobacterota > Desulfuromonadia > Geobacterales > Pseudopelobacteraceae > Pseudopelobacter. The sequence continues at coordinate 22,930 of CAZRPI010000014.1, forward strand.
AGTCAGGATCCGTGAAAACGTACAGTTTTTTCGCCCCATTGGGATTGCCCATGACAACGGCGCCATCGGTGGGAATCTTTTTCACGTCAAGCGTTGTCTGCTGTTTCGGCTGCGGGAATTCTATTTTATGAACCATCACGGGCTTGAGCGTTTCCCGGTCGAAGACCATTCCCTGCATCAGGAACTTTTTGCTGCAATCCATGTAAAGGAGACTCTTCTGGCCATCCTTTTCCACCTGTAATTCAAAGAGCCCCCTGATCGGCGCATGTTTGACCGATGTGACGGTCAATCCAGTTTTTGATATCAGCTCTGTGGCTTCTTTTTCGGTGAGTTTTTGAGTGGCAATGCAATCATTACCAGTATGACCCGTTGCCGCAGATGCAATGGTGGGTATGCACATAACGAGTAACGTGAAGAGAAGAAACAATTTTTTCGACATTTCGGTTCCTTTCGGACGGCGAGTGATCAGTTTTAAAGCAATATAAATGCCACAGCCACAGTCATCACAACCATTCAAACTTGTTACACAATTACTAAATACGACAGGACAGCCATGCAAAATTTACATAGCAATTCGGAATATGAATCTGGGAGAGTACGCATTTTTTTCCTACTCGATCCCGTACTCCTTGAGCTTGTAGAGCAACGAACGGTGGCTTATCTCAAGAATCCTGGCCGCCTGGGTTCTGTTGCCCCCGGTTCTGGCCAGGGCCTTTCTGATGAGATCCCGCTCTATTGCATCCTCGGCTCGTTTTATCGACAGATTCTCCTCGACCTCCGGAGCCAGGGAGACAAAACGCGCCGACTTTACCGGAAACGGCAGGCAATCATTGGTAATAATGCCGTTTTCACAGACAATTGCCGCATGTTCGATGGCGTTCTCGAGTTCACGGATGTTTCCCGGCCAGTTGTAGGCCATCAGACTCCGCATGACATCCGGCTCGATGCGCGGTTTGCCCCCCCCCTGCGCGCAGGGAACGGATTCCAGAAAATGTTCTACCAGCAGCGGTATGTCTTCCACTCTCTCTCTCAAAGGGGGAATTCGGAGACAAAAAACATTCAGGCGGAAATAGAGGTCCTCGCGAAAGCGTCCCTCGCCGATATCGGACTCAAGATCACGGGAGGTCGCGGAAACGACCCGGACATCGATGGCGGTCGGTTTGAGCGCCCCGACCCGCCGGATTTCTTCCTCCTGCAATACGCGCAGCAGCTTGACCTGGAGGGACAACGGCATCTCGCCGATTTCGTCCAGAAAAAGTGTGCCGCCGTCAGCCTGTTCAAAGAGTCCGCTCTTATCCGAAGTCGCGCCGGTAAATGCTCCCCGGACATGTCCGAACAGTTCGCTTTCCAGTAGATTTTCCGGAATGGCGCCGCAGTTGACCGCCACAAATGGTTTGGAGGCGCGACATCCGTTCAAATGAATGGCACGCGCAACCAGTTCCTTACCGACCCCAGATTCCCCCAGAATCAGGATGGTTGTTTTCAGGTCGGCAACCCTGCGAATCCTGTTGAAGATTTCCTCCATCGCGCCGTTGCGGCTCACGATACCGCTGTACCTGAAACGACCGGAAGCCCTGTGCCTCAGGGAGTTGTTCTCCTCCTTGAGCCGCTCCCGCTCTTCGGCCTTTTTCAACACCATCACGATTTCGTCTCTTTTGAAAGGCTTGGAGATGAAGTCGTAAGCCCCCTTCTTCATGCACTCCACGGCGGTATCCACCGTGCCGTAGGCCGACATCATGATGATGGGAGATGTGACTCCTTCCTTCAGGGCCTCCACGAGGAACGTCTTTCCGTCCATCTCCGGCATCCGGATATCACAGAGAATGAAATCAAAGACCTTCCTGCGTACGAGATCCAGGGCTTCCAGACCATCCGGCGAACTGTCAACACTGTACCCCTGACGGGTGAGCATTACCGACAACATGTGGCGCAGATTCTCTTCGTCATCTATGATCAGAATATGCTTTGCAGCGGACATCAGTGCGCTCCTTGTCCTGTGATTGCCGGAAGCCAGAGCGTGAAACAGCTTCCCCTCCCGACCACGCTCTGAACGGTGATTTTTCCGCCAAAACCCTCAACGATGCGAGCCGTGATGGCCAGCCCGAGACCGGTTCCCCTGCCGGGAGGCTTGGTGGTGAAGAAAGGGTCAAAGAGATGGCCGAGGTTCTCGGGTGGAATGCCGACGCCGTTATCCAGCACATCAACGCGCACATATTCCCGGCCGTTGTCCGGCCTGCCCGCATCACCATGGGTGGCCCTGATGTTTATTTTGCCTCCCTCAGGCATGGCGTCCCGGCTGTTAAGGGCCAGGTTGACCAGAACCTGCTGAAACTGATAGGCATCTCCCTGGGCCTGTGGCAGGGCATTCTCGAAATAGGTGGAGACCCTGATCCTTTTGAAGACCCCCTGCTGGGTGAGCAGTTCCAGGGTTTTCATGACCACGTACGGGATATCGACCGGCTCCAGCCTGGCGGCGCGCGGCCGCGAATAATCGAGCAGACCGCGAACGAGACGGTCGATGCGGCCGCACTCCTGGGAGATTCGCCGGCTGTAGTCGGTTATCGCCTCGCTGTCCTGAGCATCGCCGGCCAGCAATTCCGCATAACCCATGATGGCGGCCAGTGGCGTGCCGACCTCATGGGCCATACCGGCCGCAAGGAGACCTATGGAGGCCATCTTCTCGGAATGCAGCGCCTGTTCACGGGCCTCGCTGAGATCGGAATTGACCTTTTCCAGTGCCGCCATCTGGGCCGCCACCTGACAATCCTTGGCAAGAAGGGCTGCCGACATTTCGTTAAACGCATCGGCAAGTCGGGCAAGTTCGGCACTGCCACTTATTGTCAGGCGCTGGCCGTAGTTTCCGCCGGTAATTTTTCCGGTGGCCGTCAGCAGATGGTTTATGGGCGCAACCACAATCCTGGAGAGAATATAGGAGCCAAGCCCCAGCAGCAGGAAAAAGTTCAGAACGAAATAGGCGCCGAGAATCTGCTTGGTGCGGGCAAGGCGGGCTTTCTCGGATGCGAGTGACACTACCAGTCCGGCTCTACCCACCGTTACCCCGTTGCGCACGACATCTACGATATACGCAATCCCCTTACCGTCAGGCCGCAGATAGCTCCCTTTGGCTGACTGCGGCAGTCCCTCAAAGGGGAGATAGACTTCGCTTTCATCGTGACCTGCGCTGAAGATCGGTTTCCCGTTTCGGTCAAGAAGCGTGAGGCGGACAAAGGAGCTTTCCTCGGAGAGTTTTTGAACGTATATGGAAGCGGGCGAATCGGGTGGAATGATGCCATCGGGATAGGTTGGAACGGCGTCCGGAAGTTGACTGACAAAGGCGGCCAGCAGTATTCTCGCATGTTCGCCCTTCTGGGAGTACAGATCGTTGGCAGCGGTTTTGAAAGCGAGGAGACTGAAGAGAAACCAGGCCAATACCAGAAGAAATCCCAGGAATGCCAGGGTTGAAACGGTCAGGCTGGGGCGGTATCTAACCATGAACCTTACCCTTGAAAACCGCCCCACGAGAGATACCAGGAGATCAGCCGGGGACCGCAGAAAATGTACAGCAGGGCGCCGAATGCCAGGTACGGTCCGAACGGAATGGCCAGATTCGCGTCTTTCTTCCGGATCAGCATCAGCGAAATGCCGATCACCGAGCCGGTAAGGGAGCTGGCAAGGATGATAAACGGAATGGACACCCACCCCAGGAAAGCGCCCATCATGGCCAGCAGCTTGATGTCGCCGCCACCCATCCCCTCCTTGCCGGTAAGCCACTGGTAACCATAGGCGACGAGAAGCAGGCTCCCCCCACCGAGGAGTATCCCCAGCAGCGAATTCAACCAGCCGTGCCCCTTCAGGAAAAAGGAGAAGACAAATCCCGCGGCAATGCCGGGGAGGGAAATTTCGTCAGGGATGATCTGATGTTCGAGGTCGATAAACGTAATCGCCACCAGCGCCGAGCAGAAGAGGAAGAGGACGCAGTAGGAGAGTGTCGGTCCGAAGCGAAGGAAGAGCGTCAGCGACAAAAGCCCGTTGAGCAGTTCCACCAGGGGGTACTGAAGCGATATTCCCGCCCGGCATGTGCGGCACTTGCCACCCAGCAGCAGGTAACTGACCAGCGGGATGTTGTCAAACCAGCGAATGGGCTGATGACAGCGCGGACAGCTGGATGACGGGAACACAACCGATTCGTTCCGGGGAAGTCGCCAGATACAGACATTGAGAAAGGAACCGACCACCGTCCCGAAAATGAACGCCATCACCGAAAGCAGAAATCTCAGAGTCATGGAATATCCCGTTAATCGAAGCTCTCGCCGAGATAGGCGGACATGGCGCTCTTGAGAAACGCGTCCGCCTCCGCGGCAGTGGAAAACTCCAAACAGGCATTGGCTATTTCGGCTGCACGTTCCATAGTGCATTGGCGCAGCACCTGTTTGACCCTTGGAATGGAGGTCGCTCCCATGGAGAGCTCGTTGAAGCCGAGCCCCAGGAGTACCGGAAGGTAGAGCGGATCGGCGGCCATCTCACCGCAGATGCAGGCGTCTATACCCTCATTACGCGCAGCCTCCACCACACGACGTAAGGAACGGATAACCGCCGGATGGAGCGGCTGGTACATGTGGGCCAGATGCTCGTTGGAGCGGTCAATGGCCAGGATGTACTGAATCAGATCGTTGGTGCCGACACTGAAAAAGTCAGCCTCCCGCGCCAGCAGATCGGCTACCACCACCGCCGAAGGGACCTCGATCATGATACCGACCCGGATCGAACGATCGAAGGGGATACTGGCCGCATCAAGTTCCGACATGGCCTCCGCCAGCAGAGACCTGGCATGACGCAATTCCTCCAGACCGGAAATCATGGGAAACATGATACGGACTTCTCCGTGCGCGCTGACACGGAGAATTGCCCGCAGCTGTTTCTTGAACTCGTCAGGCATGCGCATGGCAAGCCGGATCGCCCTCACGCCAAGGGCCGGGTTCTGTTCAGTCGCGCGCGACACGCCGTCCAGCAGCTTATCTCCACCGGCGTCAAGGGTCCTGAACGTAAGGACGTGGGGAGCGACCGCCCTCTGCATGGCGGCGTACACCTGGTACTGTTCCTCCTCGCCGGGCATCTCGCCCCGATTCATGTAGAGAATCTCGGTGCGGTACAGCCCGACGCCCTCGCCACCATGCCGGAGAACCGACGGCCCCTCCTCGGGGACCTCAACGTTGCCTTTCAGCTGGATGCGATAACCGTCCGGGGTCTGGGGGGGGAGAGCCGCCAGCTTGAGTAATTCGGCCCCAACGTATTCGTAATGACGCTTGCGTTCCAGGTATTCGAGAAAAGTGGTGTTGTCCGGATCGATGATGACGTCGCCGGACAGACCGTCCAGAATGACGGAAGCGTTGTCCAGCTGAACGTCCGCTATACCATCCACACCGGCGACAGCGGGAAGCTCGAAGGCCCTGGCCAGAATCGAGGCGTGAGACGTTTTCCCGCCAACTTCGGTGACCATGCCGATAATGCGGGAACGGTCCATCTGGAGAATATCAGCCGGAGAGAGATCATGGGCCAGGATGATCGTGTGGTCGCCGTCGGGAAGGATGGGCACATGGGGTTTGTTGGCCATGTTCCTCAGGATTCTCTCAACGACCGTCTCCAGATCGGTGATGCGTTCGCGCAGGTAGGGATCCTCAATACCGCCGAAAAACTCGCGGTATCTGTTGAGGGTGCGGCGCAAAGCCGATTCCGCGTTGATCAGTTCGGACTGGATATGGGAGATCGCCTCGGAAAAAAGGCGTTCATCAGCCAGGATCAGCAGATGGGTGTCGATGAAAAAGAGGTGGTCATCGCCCGTCGTATTCTTGAGTTTCCCCCTCAGGGCATTCAGCTCATCCCTGGTGTTGGCAATGGCCGTTTTAAGGCGTTCCACTTCGGAGGAGACATCTTCCGGTCCGACCGGATATTCGTCAACCTGCAGGCGACGACGGTCAAAAACCCGGATTCTTCCCACCGCGATTCCTGGTGATATGGGAATGCCTCTAAAGCTGCGCATCTTACTCTTCGTTAAAACCATTATTAATGAGATCCCCTATGGTTTTCATGGCGTCAACCTCATCAGTTCCCTCCACGGTCAGACGGATGGTCACTCCCTTCGAGGCGGCCAGCATCATGATGCCCATAATACTCTTACCGTTCACCTCAATGCCTTCCTTCGCAAGCTTGATATCGGAAGCAAAACGGCTGGCGGTCTTGACAAAAAGCGCCGATGCGCGCGCATGCAGGCCCAATTTGTTTACCACAACAAAATCATTCTGAAGCATGGGTTGATGGATCCTTTGCAGCAAGTATCTGATGTCGCGATGTATGTAATGTCCGAAAACGCGGGGGCCACAGGAGGTACAGTCATGAGAAACTCCGTTGGATGCCCGAGCTTTCCGGAATACTTTATTCCAGTGGGTAATCCGACAGCCTGACGAACCGGAATCCCCGGCGCTCCAGCTCCGGCAGGGCCTCCATAACACCTGCCGCGGTTTCTCCTTCCGGGTGGTTCATGTGCAGAATGACTATATCGCCAGGGGACGCGCCAAGCAGCGCCGATCGCACCTGACTCCTGCGATACGTTGCTCCCGCGTCGCCCAGAACCGAGAAACCGATCACCTCGTGTCCCAGCGCGCGGGAAATCCGGACCGCCACCTCATCGTAATACGCCGTGCCGGAACGGTAGTAACGCGTACGCTTCCCGGTCAACCTTGAAATTTTGCGTGCGTTACCCTCAATCTCGTCAACCAGCTCGGCAACGGAGCCGGTGCCGGATATTCCGTACACACTGCGCCCGGAAACGGAGGCAGGCCGGTGCAACAACCCGTGGTTCGCGATTTCGAAAAGCGGATTGGACGCCAGTCGGCTGAAAATCTCCGGATTGGCATCGATCCAGCGCGCGTTGATGAAGAGAGTCGCGGGAATCCTCCGCCGTTCGAGAAAACCTATCAAAGCGGAATCAAAGCCTTTGCCCGTCCTGCTGCCGCAGGCGTCCAGTGTGAGGGCGATCACCCTCTCCCTAGTCTTCAGGCGGGTGCGAACACCCGTCGCCGTTTCACCCCATTCAAGGGGAATCTGGCCGCCATACTCGCGCGTGAGCCGTTCCCGGAGCAGGTGAAGGGCCGTTTCCGGCGAGGCGCCCGCCAGGGCAGGTGAAACCGTGCCGGCAAGGAGGATCAGGATCAGGAGGAAATGAGTAGCGTAGGAGAGCATGGCGCGATTATTTGAGAAATTCACCGGGGATGAGAATACTCTCCCTGCCGCACTTCTGCAGGTCGGACGCAAGCTCGGCGACGCCGAGTATTTCGCGTTTGGACGAAAACTCTATCATCATGGGGAGATTAACCCCGGTCAGGACCTCGATATGTCCATCCTTCAGGAACGACATCGCCATATTGGAAGGGGTTCCGCCGAACATATCGGTCATGATGATTGCGCCATCGGCCGACATCTCTTCAACAGCCGCAACCACGCGCGACATGATCAGATCGGAGTGTTCGCCAGGCGCCACCTCCACCTGCGCGCAATGCTCGATCGGCCCGACAATCATCTCCGCCGAGCGCAGAAGCGCGGTCGCCAATCCGGCATGTGTAACGAGAACTAATCCAATCATTGCTCTCCCCTTCCGATATCTCTGTGAGTTACCCGCACCGTCGGCCACCGTTCCCTGAGATGCATCGCGGTTGCCTCCGCTATGGTTACCGAACGGTGCCTGCCCCCGGTGCAGCCGATGGAAATGGTCAGATAAAATTTCCCCTCTTTCCCGTGGGCCGGAACGAGCATGTCCAGCATTGGAAAGAAGCACTCCAGGAACTGGGAGGTCTTGGGGTTGTCCAGAATATACCTGCGCACGGCTTCATCAAGACCGGACGCGGTCTTAAGGCGCGGCACAAAAAAGGGGTTCGGAAGAAAACGGACATCCATGACCATGGACGACTCCAGCGGAATGCCATAGCGGAATCCGAAGGACTGCACCTCGATGACCAGCGATGCCTCGGTATCCTCTCCCCGGACGATCCGGAGGACCAGATCCTTCAACTGGTGAACATTCAGCTCGGACGTATCGATAATCCGGCCGGAGATCTGGCGGAGCCCGGCAAGACGTTCCCGTTCGATCCTGATCCCCTCGGAAACGGTGCAATGGTCATCGGCAGGGTGGCGCCTCCTGGTTTCCGAAAAACGCCGGATGAGGGTCTCATCGGACGCGTCGAAAAACAGTATATCCACGGTGTGACCGAGAACCCGGATCTTCTGGAAAGCGCCCTCGTAACCCTTGAGGAATTCGCGTCCCCGGATATCGGCTACCAGCGCGATGCCCTTATACGAATCGCCGGACTTCTGGATCAGATCGACAAAACGCCTGAACAGGCGCGTCGGCAGATTATCGATGCAGTAGAACCCCTCATCCTCCAGGGCTCTGACGGCGGTTGACTTGCCGGACCCTGACATGCCGGTTATCACAATGATTCTCATGCGCTATTCGACCTCATTCCCCAACGGCCGCACTTCCAGCCGGGCAAGGAGACGGTTCTGAAAATCAAGGGCGGAATGATACCCCATCCCCTTCAAAAGAAAATTGCGGGCCGCCACTTCAATAATTGACCCGAGGTTACGACCCGGACGAACCGGTATGATGATGTGGGGGATATCGACACCGAGAATCGTCGTACTGTGATCGTCCACCCCGAGCCGGTCATACTCCTGATTCGGATCCCACTCCATCAGTTCAAGAACGATATCGATGATTTTCTTCTCGCGGATTGCCGAGACCCCGTAGAGGTCCTTGATATTAATGATCCCCAGTCCCCGAATCTCCATCAGGTGCTGGATTGATTCCTCGGACTGGCCGACCAGCGTGGCAGGCATCTTCTTCTTTATGTAGACCATGTCGTCGGCAACCAAGCGATGCCCCCGTATGATCAGGTCAAGGGCGCATTCGCTCTTGCCGATGCCGCTTTTCCCTGTCAGAAGAATGCCGACCCCGAGAACCTCGACCAGCACGCCGTGCAGGTGCGTCGTGGGAAGGAGGCGTTCCTCCAGAAACTTGCTGATAAGAGAGATGAAAGTCGAGGTCTTTAGGGAAGTGCTGAGCGTCGCGATACCGACGGTCTCAACATAATCGAGGAAGAATCGCGGCGGAACAAGCCCCGTGGTAATAACGAAGCAGCAGATGGAAAAAGAGCAGATTTCCTTGACATATTCAATGGCCAGGCGGTCGTCGATCGCGTTGAGATAGGAGATCTCAGTGTTTCCGAGCACCTGAATACGGTCGGGATGAAAATGAGCCGTGTATCCGGCCAAAGCCAGACCCGGTTTCTGAATTCTGGAACTGATGATACGCTTTGACAACCCCCGTTTACCAGCAAGGAGCGTTAAACCAAGTCCGTATTCGACATCATCGAGAAGTTCCTGTATGGAGAGACTGATTCCTTCCACGGGCATTCTCCGCTGAGACGCCCTTTCCGGACGTCTCAGCCGTTTCCCTGTATTCTCTTCCCAGTCTCTGTTACGACTGCTGTGGTTCGATCAGACCATAGTTGCCGTCCTTGCGTCGATACAGAACATTAATGCTGCTGTTTGTCGCATTGGAAAAGACGATGAAATCCTTGTGCAACAGGTCCATCTGCATGACAGCCTCATCGATGGACATGGGTTTTGCCGTTTCAATTTTCGTGCTGATAACGACGGGTTCGACGTTGGCATCGATACTATCCGCCTCAAACACCTTCTTGGAGATCTGCCGCCCGGCCCCCTCGCCGCTCGGCTTGTGCGCCTTGATTTTTTCCTTGTAGCGTTTCAGTTGCCGTTCAATCTTGTCGATCACGGCGTCAACCGCGGCATACATGTCGCTGGTGGATTCAGACGCCTTCGTGCTGATTCCCTTGGCGGAGATGACAATCTCAACGATATGGCGGATTTTCTTTTCAACGGAGAAAAAGACCTGAGCGGTTATGGGCTCATCGATATACTTCTTTACGCGATCAAGCTTTTCCTCGGCGTAAAGTTTGAGGGCCTCACTCTGCTCCATCTGCCTGAATGTTGTTGTTACTTGCATGCTTTCCTCCTCATGAAATTTCGTATTCGGTCATCAATGATTTATTCAAAGAAACATCCGGGCCCTTCCGGGAAACCCCGGAAAAGCGCCGTCAAGCCGCCGCGATGCCCGAAAACGGAACAAGGCGTGAAAAAGAGAGACTTAAAAAAGGCGCTTGCGCTCGGACGACGAGCCAATCCTCAGCAGTTCCCGGTATTTCGTAACCGTACGTCTGGCGATATGCACCGTTTCACCCGCCAGCATCTCCGAAATTTTCTGATCGGAGTACGGTCGATGGGGATCCTCTTTTTCTATGATCTCCCGGATGCGGTTCTTGACGCTTTCGGAAGCGACAAAATCCCCACCGCTCGTGGCAAGACCGCTGTTGAAAAAATACTTGAGCTCAAACAAACCCTGGGGAGTCTGCATGTATTTGTTCGTCGTCACCCGGCTGATGGTGGATTCGTGCATCCCTATGTCGTCCGCAACGTCGCGCAGCACAAGGGGACGCAGACACTCGATGCCGCGATCGAGAAACTCGCGCTGGAAACGAACGATACTCTTGGCAACCTTGTAGATCGTCCTCTGGCGCTGCTGGATGCTTTTGATCAGCCACATGGCGGATCTGATCTTCTCTCCGACATACTCCTCGGCGCGGGAATCCATGGCGCCGTTCGAACGCGCCTCGGTGTAGAACGGACTGACCCTGAGGTTCGGCAGTCCTTCCTCGTTCAGCATTACCACATAGTCATCCGCAAGCTTGGAGACAAAGATATCCGGAGATATGTAGTGCACGTCATCCGCGCTGAAAACCCTGCCGGGACGGGGATCAAAACCGGCGATTATCTTGGCTGCGATGTGAACCTGGTTCAGATCCACCCCCAGGTCGCGGGCAATCTGTTTGTAATTCCTGGTCTCGAGATTCTTGAGATGATCCAGCAGGATCCTTTCCAAGACACTGCCCTGCATACCAAGAAAACGGGCCTGTATCAGAAGGCATTCCCTCAAATCGCGGGCGCCCACACCGGTGGGATCAAACTCCTGGATGCGATCCAGTACGCCCTGCACATCACTCTCGGGTGCGGAGCAGGACTGGCCTATTTCTTCCGTAGAGGCGCGCAGATAGCCACCCTCATCGATATTGCCGATGACCTCCTCTCCGATGCGCACTTCGTCCTGGGAGAAATGCCCCATGTGAAGCTGCCAGAGCAGGTGATCCGTCAGTGTCCCCTTCCGGGTCAGCAGGCTTTCGAATGATGGCCGATCGTCGTCACCGCCGTACTGTTCCCCGGAACTGTAGTTGTAGCCGTCAAGATAACTGTCCCAGTCACGCAGGGTGTCATCTCCGGCGTCAACCTCATGAAACTCCTCCTGCGGCGATCCGGTATCCTGCTCACCCTCTTTCTCCGCGGCGTCAAGCTGCTCGGATTCGGTGTTTTCCTCGCCTTCCGAGGTCTCTTCCAGAAGCGGATTTTCCTCCAGTTCCTGACGCACCACATCCTGGAGTTCGATACGGGTCAACTGTAACAGTTTGATGGCCTGCTGCAACTGGGGTGTCATCACCAGTTGCTGGGTCATCTTCATTTGTTGACGCATCTCCAGAGCCATAGCCTGTCTACCTTTTAACGGACTCCAAATTAAAGACGGAATTTGTCACCGAGGTAAATTTCCCGGGCCTTGCGGCTGGAGGCAATTTCCTCGGGCGAACCATACTCCAGCACTTCCCCGTCATTCATAATGTACGCGAAATCACACACTCCCAACGTCTCCCGGACATTGTGATCCGAGATCAGAACCCCGATATCGCGCTCCTTGAGAGCAACAATCAGCTTCTGTATTTCAGCGACGGCGATGGGGTCGATGCCGGCAAAGGGCTCATCAAGGAGAATGAAAACCGGGTTCATGATCAGAGCCCTGGCGATTTCCACCCGCCGCCGTTCTCCGCCGGAAAGCGAGTACCCCTTGACTGAGGCGACATGGGCGATGCCGAATTCTTCGAGAAGCTGCTCCATCCGGCGCAGACGGACGGTACGGTCGGGCTCGACAACTTCCAGTATGGCCATCAGATTGTCCGTTACCGACAGCTTGCGGAAAACCGACGCTTCCTGGGGAAGGTACCCGATCCCGTTCCGGGCCCGCTGGTACATGGGCAGACCGGTAATTTCGGAATCACCCAGAAAGACCTGACCTCCGGTTGGCTGCGTCAATCCGACCACCATGTAAAAGGTGGTGGTTTTTCCGGCGCCGTTTGGTCCCAGCAGGCCGACCACGCTCCCGGCTTCAATGTCGAGATCAACGTCCCTGACTACCTGACGCTCTCCATAGCTTTTCCGCAGCCCGGTGGTCCGGAGTCGCAGTCGGTCAACGGGAAGTTTCATTGTCCTTCCTCGGTTTGGGGTGAATGGTCGTCACCACCGGTTCACCGGCGTCACCGGTCACAACGCTCTGTTCATCATCGAGGAAATAGGTGATGACCTTGCCGGTCGTGGTGTCGGTTCCCTGCATGACACGCGGTTTGCCGCCAGTCAGGGTTATTTTGCCCAGTTTGCTCTCGTATACTCCATGCGCGGCAAGCCCGACACGATTACCCTGGACGATGCGCACGTTGCCGTCGGCCTCGATTTTCTCGACTTCATCCCTGTTATCGGCGTAGTAGACGGTGAGCTTGTCGGAGAAGATGGTTACATCATCCTGTTTTGACACCACATTTACCGTAAAAACCGCTATCCTGTTCCTGTTGTCGGTCCTGAGATGAGCCGATTTGATCACTATGGGCAGCTTCGAGCGATCCTTGCGGGGAGCGGTACGAGCAGGCGTCTGAGCAGCCAGGGCCAGCGAAACCATTGCAAGGAGCAACACCGGAAAAATCAATGAAACAATTGTTTTCATAGAATTCACTCTCATGGTTACTTGCGACGCATTCCTGACACAACGGCCTCAACGGCACCGTTGAACTGGGCCGTATGATCATTGACGTTCAGATCCATCCCTCTGGCGGTCAGCGTCATGCGCTGCTGCCGGAATCTGACCCTGTCGGCGGTCCTGAATCGCGAGGATGAAGCCTCATAGTTCAGGGTGTCGGTGTCGAACACTATGCCGGACCCGGTAGTCACGTGCACCCTGCCGCGCAGGGCGATGTTCTTGCTCTTCGTGTGATAGGTTCCCTTTTCCGACGTAACGACAATGGGGCCCGCCGCTTTATTCTGGGAAAAATCCATGCGGACCCCGGTCAGGAAGACAACCTCACCCTTTTTGTCATACTCGGCCCGATCCGAAACAATCGTCCAGACAGTTGTATTACCATGCACCTCGGAAAGACGGGCCCTGCTTAAAGCTAAATCAACGTCAAGTGGTACCTGCTGGGAAATCGGCTCCGGGGGAGTCGGCCTTGAGCCTCTCTGGAAGATTACGGCCGCAATGCCGATGATCGCCGACATGACAAGAAGGGCTAGCGCAAGCCTGATGTTACGGGGCGATACCATAGCGGCTACTATACCACCGCGGCCGGGGGCTGTCCAGCAAAACCCAAGCAGTTCACTGCATTTGGCATGGAGCTTGTATAGCTACAATTCATATCGTTCCGCGACCTGGCCCCAGAGGCCGCGTCCCCTGAGGATGAGGTCACAGACCTCCCGCACGGCGCCCTTGCCGCCCTGGCGTGAAGAGACGAAATCTGCCACGGCCAGGACTTCCGGAAGCGAATCGGGAGGTGCGGCGGAAAAACCGGCTCTCCGCATGACCGGAACATCGATGATGTCATCGCCCATATAGGCGATCTCACTGTCATCCAGCCCCGTTTTACGCTTCACGTCCAGGTAGCTCTCCAGTTTTTTCAGAGCCCCCTGGTAAACCAGCTCTATACCGAGCTCGCGCGCCCTGATCTCAACCACCACCGAACTGCGACCGGTGATGATACCGACCTGGATGCCATACCGCTGCAGCAGCTTGATTCCGTGGCCATCCTTGACGTTGAAGAACTTCGTCTCCAGGCCATTGCCGTCATAGATGATGCGGCCGTCCGTCATCACGCCATCCACATCCAGCAGAAGCAGTTGAATATTTTTGAGTTTTTCCAGCATCAGGCTATACCGGCTCTCAGGATATCATGCAGGTGCACAATTCCGCAGGGATTTCCGCTCTGCTGATCATCAAAGACAAACAGCGATGTAATGGAGAACTTCTCCATGGTCTGCAGGGCGGCGGCAGCCAGTTCATGCCGCACGATCCTCTTGGGGTTCAGCTTCATGATCTCGGAGGCGCGTCTTTCCAGGATATCGTTGCCCTTTTCCAGCGCGCGGCGCAAATCGCCATCCGTGATCACGCCGCGCAGCGCGCCGTCCCCGTCGGTCACGCCGGTTACTCCCAGCCGTTTGGCGCTGATGACGAACAGAACATCCTTCATCAGGGTCTGCTCCGTTACCAGCGGTATCTCATCCCCGGAATGCATCAGATCTTCCACGCGCAGAAAGAGCTTCTTCCCCAGCGACCCGCCGGGGTGGAAAACGGCGAAGTCCTCCGCGCGGAACCCCCGCCGCACCAGAAGCGCCACGGCCAGAGCATCGCCCATGGCAAGCGTGGCGGTGGTTGATGAGGTAGGCGCCAGACCGAGGGGACAAGCCTCCTCCCTGACCGAAATATCCAGAAACACATCGCTGCTGCGGACAAGGGTGGACGCCGGGTTGCCGCTCATGGCGATCAGATGGCCTCCCAGCCTTTTGATGACGGGGAGGATACGCAAAACCTCTTCGGTTTCGCCGCTGTTGGAGATGGCGATGATCACATCGCCCTTCATGATCATTCCCAGGTCGCCGTGAATCCCCTCGGCGGGATGAAGAAATAACGCCGGAGTTCCGGTCGATGCCATGGTCGAGGCTATCTTCTGTCCGACCAGCCCGGATTTCCCCATGCCACTGACCACGACCCGGCCCGGACATTCGAGAATTATCCTGACCGCCTGATCAAACGAGCCGTTGATCCTGTCGGCCATGGCAAGTAACGCGTCCGCTTCCGCCCTTATAACCCTTCGAGCTTCTTCAAGAATCATTTTCTGTCCCGTTCGCTCCGGACCGCTCCCCCAACCGGGAAGTCCGCCTCGGAGGACAAGAGAAATATCAGCCGGTTCGTCCGGCAGAAAGCTGGCCTGAAAAAGGCGAAGCTTAAGCTTCGCCCCTCGTCAAAAAAAGTCCGCCGGATCACTCGGCAACTGGAGTCTCCACGGCAGAGCCGTCAAGGTTCAGCCCCAGCGCCTCCTTGCGGGAGAGTTTGACCTTGCCGTTCTTGTCGACACCGATGCATTTGACCAGCACCCTGTCTCCCTCATTGAGGATGTCGGTGACGGTTTTGACCCGTTTCGTATCCAGTTCTGAAATATGCACGAGACCGTCGGTTCCGGGCAGAATCTCGACAAAGGCGCCGAAATCCATGATTTTCTTGACGGTTCCCATGTAAAGTTTGCCTTCCTCCGCCTCATCGGTAAGCGCACGGATCATCTGTATGGCGAGATCGCAGGCTTCTTTGCTGGCGCTGGCGATGTTGATGCGGCCGCTGTCCTCGATGTCCACCGTGACCCCGGTCGTCTCGGTGATATTGCGGATATTCTTGCCGCCGGTGCCGATGACGTCGCGGATCTTGTCGGTCTTGACCCAGATGGTGGTGATGCGGGGAGCGAACGAGGACATTTCGGCGCGCGGCGCAGCCAGGGTGTCAGCCATCTTTGCCAGGATGTGAATCCGTCCTTCATGGGCCTGGTGCAGCGCCTTCTGCATGATCTCCCTGGTTACCCCGCCGATCTTGATATCCATCTGCAGAGCGGTGATCCCGTCGGCGGTGCCCGCCACCTTGAAGTCCATGTCGCCCAGATGATCCTCGTCTCCCAGGATATCGGACAGCACGACAATACTCTCCCCTTCCTTGATCAGACCCATGGCGATACCGGCCACCGGCGCCGCAATGGGCACGCCGGCATCCATCAGCGACAGACAGCCGCCACATACCGCGGCCATGGATGAAGAACCGTTGCTCTCCAGGGTTTCCGAAACGACGCGGATGGTGTACGGAAAGTCGTCATGTTTCGGCAGAACGGCCGAAAGGGCGCGCTCGGCAAGCATCCCGTGGCCGATCTCGCGCCGGCCGGGGGCAAGGCGGAAGCTGGTCTCGCCAACCGAGAAGGGGGGGAAGTTGTAGTGGAGCATGAACTGTTTGCGGTACTCACCGTAGAGGGAGTCCATGCGCTGCTCATCGTTGGAGGTGCCCAGAGTGGTGACCACAAGGGCCTGAGTCTCGCCGCGGGTAAACAGGGCCGAACCGTGGGTACGGGGAAGCAGGCCGGCCTCGGTAGTTATGGGACGGATAGTGGTGGTATCGCGGCCGTCAATGCGGACCCCGGTATTGATGACATCGGCGCGGACGCAATCGTACTCCAGATCTCCGAGACAGGACCGGATCTGCTTCTCCGAGCCTTCAAACTCGGATGCCAGAGCCTCAACGGTCTCCGTCGTCACCAGGTCGATCTGTTTGTGACGTTCCTGCTTGCTCTTGATCCTGACCGCGGCGGCGATGCGGTCGGAGGCCAGTTCACGCACCCTTGCCAACAGGGCGTCATCGACCGCGGCAGAAACAACCTCCCGCTTCGGCACCCCCGCCAACTGCCTGAGCCGTTCCTGGGCGTCCAGGACCGGCTGAATCGCGGCATGGCCGAAGAATATCGCATCCAGCATATCCTCTTCGGAAACGAAGCAGGCCTCCCCCTCCACCATGATGATCGCATCACGGCTGGCCGCGACCACAATATCCATGTCGCTCTGTTCGAGTTCCTCAGCCGTTGGGTTACAGATCAGCCTGCCGTCAACCCTCCCCACCTTGACCCCGGCCACCGGCCCCTGGAACGGGATGTCGGAAACCTCCAGCGCCGCCGATGCGCCGAGCATGGAGAGGATACGCGGATCGTGATCCCTGTCGGCCGAAACAACCGTTACCATGACCTGTGTGTCGTTGAGGAAATTATCGGGAAAGAGCGGACGGATCGGACGATCGATCAGGCGCGCCGTAAGTGTCTCGGGATCGGATGGGCGCCCCTCGCGCTTGAAGAAACTGCCCGGAATCTTGCCGCCCGCATAGGCCTTCTCGGTATAGTTGACGGTCAGAGGGAAAAAGTCCTGCCCCTCCTTGGCCTCTTTCTGGGCGACTGCGGTCACCAGCACCACCGTGTCACCGCTTTTTACCACAACCGCGCCATTGGCCTGTTTGGCCATCTTGCCGGTGGAAATGGTGACCAACTTGCCACCGAATTCTACTTCTACGACGTGTTCCATAAATACCCCCTTTGTGCGTTGCGTTGGGGCCGTCGCTACAATTTCCCGTTTTTCACAAACCCGCCGTTCGGGTTCCGCTGTTACGGGAGACTCTACCCACGCCCCCAACTAAAAAATAAAAAAGAGCCGTAAAAGCTCTCTTTAAATCTACTGGCTCACAGACAAATGGAATAGGCACTTTATCCGAATCCGCATGAGTTCAGATAGAGTGCCTGCCATTACCTGCGTATGCCGAGACGCTCGATGACCTGTTTGTACCTGTTGACATCCTTGCCTTTCAGATAGTCCAGCATGCGACGCCTCTGGCCGACGAGCTTGAGAAGTCCCCGTCTGCTGTGGTGGTCTTTCTTGTGCACCTTGAAATGCTCGGTGAGATAAATTATCCGCTCGGTGAGAATCGCAATCTGCACTTCAGGCGAGCCTGTATCACTGTCATGTTTTTTAAACGCATTAATTATTTCCTGCTTTTTTTCGGTTGCCAGCACTGCCGACACCTCCTTTCGCTATTTCTGTCTCTATGATGGATTGTTGACACACGGTTATCAGGTCGTCACAATCTGGAATTAATACCATACCGTCACCGCCATGTAAAGCAATTCCTTAGGCAAATACCCGTTTGAGAATGAGTCGGCACTCCCCTTCGGCTGCCAGGGACAGTTCCGCGACGGCAACGAGAATCCCGCCTCGGGAGAGCCGCACCAGGCGACTTGGCGGAGCGGCCAACGGCGGAGCGGACAGGGTGGTGTCCTCCCACCGCGGGGATCTGCCGTGCAGAACCCTGCCGTGGCCAATTTCGGTCAGTGGAACATCCGGCAGATGGCCCAGGATGTCAAAGGGGGTCACGCATAACGACTCAACCATGCCCTGGGATCGGCATTCTTCCAGCCTGTCGATTGTCACGGCCGCCGAAAGCCTGAACGGCCCGCTGGCAATCCGGCGCAGTTCCTGGAGAGCGGCGCCGCAACCAAGTTCCGCCCCCATGTCATGGACCAGGGAACGGATATAGGTGCCGCGCGAGCATGTCACCCTTATTCCGACAAGGGGCGGATCAAACAGCAGCAGTTCCTGGGACAGGACCTCCACCCGGCGGGGCTGGCGCTCAACCTCGATCCCCTGCCGCGCCAGTTTGTAGAGTGGCCGGCCATCCTTCTTGATCGCGGAGTACATGGGAGGCACCTGGCTGATCACTCCGGTAAAGCGGGCCATGAGGGCCTCCAACCGTTCCCTTCCCACACCTGAACCATCCTGCCGCGACAGGACTGATCCGGTCAGATCA
This sequence comes from uncultured Pelobacter sp., assembly GCA_964601865.1. Classification (GTDB taxonomy): domain Bacteria; phylum Desulfobacterota; class Desulfuromonadia; order Geobacterales; family Pseudopelobacteraceae; genus Pseudopelobacter. The sequence goes on from CAZRPI010000014.1 coordinate 41,573, forward strand.
AGGGTATCCGTAACGACCCCCAGACGGAGCAGCGCGTCGTACTGCTTGACCCCCTCATCGAGGAACGGAATTACCTTGGTGCCGTCATTCACCGCCACGGGCAGGACGCCGGTGGCAAACGGATCCAGGGTGCCGGTGTGGCCGACCCTGCGGGTGCCGAGGATACGGCGCACGCGGCTGACGACATCGTGGGAGGTTATTCCCCGAGGTTTGTCGATAACGAGAAAACCGCTGATCACAGGGATAGGTTCACTATGGAGTAGACTCTGGCCTTGATCTCGTCCAGAGTTCCGGACACCGTGCAGCCGGCTGCGTTGTGATGGCCGCCACCTCCCAGGGCCGCGGCGATTCCGGCGACATTGACCAGACCCTTGGAACGGAATCCGACCTTGTAGGTCCGTTCGTCCAGCTGCCGGAAAAAGATCGCCACTTCAACGCCCCTGATGGAGCGTGGATAGTTGACAAAACCATCCGTCAACTCCGCGTCGGCTCCGGTTTCGGCGTACATGACATGGTTAACGGTCAGTGAGGCCGCCCGTCCGTCGCAGATCACCTCCAGGGTGGCAAGCGATCTGGAGAGAAGTTCCAGCCGCTTTCGCGGCTGGTTTTCGTAGATCCGTTCCGCCACGTTCCAGGCATTCACGCCGAGTTCGATCATCTCGCCGGCAATGGAAAATGCTTCCCTGTTGGCGTTGGAATAGCGGAACGACCCGGTGTCGCTGATGATCGAGACATAGAGGCAGAGCGCGGTCTCAGCGTCGATACCGCAGCCTGACGCCCTGATGATCCTGTACACCAGGACTCCGGTGGCGGCCGCGGTGGAATCGATCAGGTTGTGATCCGCAAATGGTTCGCAGGAAAGATGGTGGTCCAGGTTCACGCTGCGCGAGGCCCTTTTGAAGGTACAGAACTCGCTCCCGGCCCGCTTCAGCTCGCCGATGTCGAGAACGAAGGCAAGGTCGAAATCCCGATCCGGAATGTGCGCCAGAACGGAACCGCTTCCCGGCAGAAACCTGAACAGCTCCGGAACCGGATCGCGGAAGTGCACGCACACATCCTTCCCGTTCTTCCGCAGGAAGGAGGCGAGCGCCAGGGAAGAGGCAACCGCATCGCCATCAGGGCTCTCATGGGTGGTCAGGAGAAACGAATGGTTGCCGCAGATTTCACGAACTATGCTCTGAATCGTCTCCGTCATGCTCCGAAGCAATCTCCCTGAGGATCTCATCGATCCTGTTTCCATATTCCTGGGAATGATCGTAGGCAAAAACCAGTTCCGGAATATGTCGTACGGTCAAGACCCGGCCGAGCTCCTTGCGGATGAACCCCTTGGCGCTGTTCAACCCGGCCGCGCTGTCCTTTCTGCCTTTTGCATCCCCCATGACGGTAAAGAAAATACGCGCCAGGCTCAGATCATCGGTCACCTCTACGGCGGTGATGGTGACGAACCCGATGCGGGGATCATTGAGACCTCGGGACAGCAGTGAAGAAATCGTCTCGTGGATGGTTTCAGCCAGTTTTTCAGAACGTTTGCTCATAATAACCTGTAACGTGAATCCGTGACGTCGGAATGCCGTGAGTTTCCGGAAGAGCCGGGGCCCGCACGCCGCCGTGCCGCGACATGCCGTTCACTTTGCCGGTCCTCCGACGGGCACTCTGTCAT
>CAZRPI010000015.1:0-42033 GCA_964601865.1 uncultured Pelobacter sp.
CCGAGGCCGCTGCCGCTCTGGGCCCGCCTGCCGCTGGATGTCTGCTCGAAGTACTGGAATGCCTTACCCTGTTCGTCCTCCGCGATACCGGGACCGGTGTCCTCGACCTCCACCGCCAGCCGCATGTCATCCGCTGCACCTTTTACCGCGACACGAACTGAAATCCATCCGTCCACGGTGAATTTCACCGCATTCCCCAGCAGGTTGATCAGTACCTGGCGCAGTTTGCTCTCATCCGTCACCACATGGCGCGGCAGATCGTCCACACCGGACAACTCGAACCGCAACCCCTTGGCATCCGTCTTGACCCTGAACATGGCCTCCAAGTCGTACAACAGGGTGCGGATATCAAAGGTGGCCGGCTCCAGCGTGATCCGCCGCGCCTCGATCTTGGAGATTTCCAGCACGTCATTGATCAGCGCCAGCAGATTTTCGCCGCTGCGATTGATGGTATTCAGATATTCCATGTGTTCTGGCCGCACCGTTCCGTCCCGCTGCATGAGTTGCGAATATCCCAGAATTGCGTTCATCGGCGTGCGCAGTTCGTGGCTGATGTTTGCCAGAAAGACGCTTTTGGCCATGTTGGCGGTTTCGGCCGCTTCCTTGGCCGCCTTGAGTTCCGCGGTGCGTTCCTCGACTTTCCGTTCGAGGGAGGCGTGCGCCTCCTGCAGCGCCTCCTGAGCCTCCATTTCCTTCAGCCGCTTGTACCCCATATCCGCCAGGAACTGGGCCAGCTTGCCGAGAAATTTCATGATCGCGTCCAGCTTTTCCTCGGTAATGACCGGTACCTGGGCCAGCGCCCTGAGATACGCCTCTTCATCGAAACCGTATTTTCGGGCCTGCTCACGAAAAAACTCCACATCGGGCTCTTTCAGAAAGAGCTGGCCGGTCATTACCTGTGCCACGTGCTGACCGGCCACGATGATCGGGCTGGCCACGTCCGTCAGCCCGTGGGCGCAGCGGTAGCTCACGTACGGTTGACCGCTGTGCAGGTGGTAGGCGATGTAGGTGTCGCTCTCCCGGCATCGTTCCGCCGTTTCCGGGTTTACCCGGTGGAATTTGGTACAGATGTCGAGCCAGCCGGTTGCGGTCCAGACATGCCCCTCTCCGTCTATGATTCCGGTGGGTATTCCGGTTACCGCGTAATAGCCGTCCATCAGCTCCTGGGCCATTGCCACGTCGATCAGGTCTGAAAAGCGAAGACGCGCCGGGTCGGTTTTCTCTTTGTCCTGTTCTGTCATGCCATTTCTACCTGGTATCCGCCGGCGCCGGGCGCCGGAACCGTATTGTCACGTTGCACGTATGGAGTAACCTGGAAATAGCCGTGAAGGTGTTTGCGGAGCGGCTCGTCGTGAAAGCCCGCTTCATCCGTCACGTAAGGCGGAGGCGTCGGATGGGACAGTGCGGTTTTATGTTAATTTTACTGGCAGAGATACTCGATGTCAAAACAGGGGAGGAGGGGCATGACCGGATATTTACCGGATACTTTCTAAACGGAAGGTGTTGCGTCCAGAACGCTTGGCGAAATACATCGCCGAATCGGCGAGTTTCAGTAGGTCGCGCGGTTCGGAGCCGTCAATCGGGTGCAGTGCGATTAGCCAGTGTTGTCAGGGGATCGTAAAAGCCCATCCGATGGATCTTCCTGCGGTACTCCGTAAGTTCGGTGATGTCACGGCCCACAGTCAGAATGCTCACCACAGTACCGTCCTTGCCGAATTCCGGCGTTACATGGATCAGGCTGCAGGTTTCGTTGCCGGACCTGCTCTTCCATTTTAACTCGAATTCGGCAGATTTTCCGGTTGTTAACACGTTTTTCAGTTTCCGTTCGTAGTCAGCGGCGTTGGGTCCACCCGGAAATTCAGAAGGGGTTTTACCGATCAGCGCCGCTGCTCCACCGTCAACCAATGCAGCAAAAGCCGGATTGACGTACAGCCGGCGCAGGTCGCGCCCATAACGCGCTATCGCATCGGGGGAATTCTCCACCAGGGTGCGGAACCCCCCTTCTTTCGCGGCAAGTTCGTCTTCCAATCGTATGTGCGTGGTAATATCTACGGCGAAGACGTCCAACCCGGCAATAACTCCATTGTCATTGAAGAGCGGCGAAACGTGGTTATGGAAATATACGTACACGGGACAACTGTCTCCATCAATCATGTGAGTCGATTCAACGGAAAGACTGTTGCCTACCAGAGCCTGATCAAATGTCCGTCGCCAGAATTCCCGTTGTTCCTCGATGGCTATAGCCTCAAATATGCTCATTCTGACTTTGATGTTGGCGCCCCACAGGCGTTTGGCTCCCTCCAGGTGCTTCTTGTTGAAGAAAATGTAGCGGAATTCCCGGTCGAGGGCATAAATAGAGATATTGAAAGCGCTTTCGAGGATGGATGCTGACAGATTGCCGCTGATGGGGAAACGCCCCTTGCTTTCTTTCAGCAAGTTTTTTGATCGCACGCGCTTCATCTCTGTCGCCTCTCTCGGCTAGAAGCCTTCGAAATAGAGCAGTTCAGATCTGCCAACCAGTTTGTTGGGTTGCTGATAGTAAAAATGATAATTTATCTCGCATTATTAACAAATTCTAAATGTCTTATTGGGAATAAGGGAATTGGCAGGAGGTGACAGTGGGTGTGATGGCGTTCGTACCGTTAAGTCCCTGATCCGGAAGAGCCGGGGGCTGAAATATCAGTGAAAGGCTGGGATTTTCGGTTAAAAACGACGGTATTTCAATAAGCTCTATCTTCGGGAGAGGGGGGGTTGAGATAACCTCGACGACCCAACGAATGGAGCATTTTGATTTTGAATTGGAAAAATAAATCATACGGTGATCAATCCGGTGCGGACGGCGTAGACCGTAAGCTGGGCAATGGAGCCGAGTCCCAGCTTTTTCTTGATCTTGGCGCGATGGACCTCGACCATCTTGTCACTGATTTTCAGTTCGAATGCGATTTCCTTGATGCTGAATCCTTTAGCTGTCAACACCAGCACTTCCCGTTCCCGGTTTGTCAATGAAACAGACGCTGTCTCTCTGGAATTGCCGAATACGTTTTTTCGAATCAGTATTTCCTGAACATCGGCGCAAAAATACGGTTTGCCGTCGTAAAGCGTGCGAATGGCCGTTACCAGCTCCTCCGCCGCGCAGTCTTTTACCAGATATCCCCTGGCGCCGGATTCCAGGCTGTCACATACGCAGTCCTGATCGAGCAGCATGGAAAGAACGAGCACTTTTACATGGGGAAGCCGGGAAAGAATTTTGCGAGTGGCCTCCATGCCTCCCATGTCCGGCAGTGACAGATCCATTATCACCACATCGGGAGAGAGCTCCAGCGCCATTTTGATGGCCTCTTCCCCGGTTCCGGCACTGGCGACAATGTCAATGTCATCCTCGATTTCCAGGATGGCGGACAGTCCCTCGCGCATGATTTTGTGATCATCGACCAATAACACTTTGATTTTCATGAAAACCCTCCTGAGACAACCCAGATACTAGAAAAGTCTTGCGATGTGAATCGCACATTTCAGTTCTCATCGCTTTCAAGCGGCAATTTGATCGTCACCCGCGTGCCGTTGCTCGGCGATGAATCAATTTCCAGTATGCCGCCGAAATACATTGTTCTGCGGCGGATGTTGAACAGACCGAAACCATCAAACTCAGCCTTTTTGTCAATGCCGTTATTCGCATTGAATCCCGTACCCCAATCTTCCACCACGATGTGATATACCCCATTCTCACGGAACAGGGATACCGAGGCTCTATTCGTCCCGGCATGCTTGACCACATTGATGAGCAGTTCCCTGACCGCGAAATACAGGTGGGTCTGTATTTCACGGCTGATGGGTTTTTCCCGGTGATCGTCCCGGAGCTCCACCGCAAGACCGTACTCCTCACCCATCTGCCGCGCCAGCCATTGCGTAGCCGCTTCCAAGCCGGAACTTTGGAGAATGGGAGGATGTATCAGGTGGGTCAGCGAACGAACACCTTTGATCACTCTGTTCATGAGCTTATGTGCGTTTTCGAGCAGTTCGCGGTCTTGATTCGCATGCAGTTTTTTAGAGAGAAGGCCCAGCTTGATCCGGGCAAGCGCCAGATCCTGGCCGATGATGTCGTGCAGACTTGTGGCAATGCGGCGCCGTTCCTGTTCTTCGGCCATGGACAGTTCAATGGCCAGTTCCGCCAGACGCTGTTGTTTCTCCAGCAGAATATTCGATGAACGCCGCAATTCGGTGATATCACGGCCGACGGCCAGAACGCTTTCCACCGCGCCATTTTCGCCGAATTCCGGAGTCAGAATGAACAGGTTGCAAATCTCACTGCCATTCCAGTTCATCCAATTCACCTCGTATTCGAGGGTTCTTCCGCTTGCGAACACTTTTTCCAGTTTCCGTTCAAAAATGGCGGCATCGGGATGGGCGGGATATTCCGAAGGAGTTCTGCCGAGCAGCGCCGCCGTTCCGCCCTCGATCAAGGCGGCAAAGGCCGGGTTGACGTACTGACGGCGGAGATCGTGCCCGTAGCGTACGATGATATCGGGGGAATTTTCCACCAGGGTGCGGAATTCCCGTTCGCGCCGGCGCAGCATTTCCTCCATCCGCTTGCGTTCGGTGATGTTGATGGCGAAAAAGGTCAGCCCGACGACATCCCCCTCATCATTGAAGATCGGAGAACCATGGTTTTCATAATATTCCGACACCTTCCGGTCGTCCCTCATAATCACAAACCGGGCTTCCGCGGAGAGACTACGACCGGTCAGTACTTCATCGAAGACCTTGCGAATTTTCTCCCGGTATTCATCGCTGGCAACGACATCGAGCAAGCTCATGCCGACGGCAATATCCCCTCCCCACAGGTAGTTCATCCCCTGTTGATGTCTCCGGTTGAAGGCAAAGTAGCGGTATTCCCGGTCAAGAGCGTAGACGCCCACGCTGGTAGCGCTTTCAAGGATGGAGGTAAGCAAATTGCTGCTGTGACGGTAACGCGCTTCGCTTTCCTTTAATGCAATTTCAGTTCGAATCCGTTGAGTGATGTCGCGCGACAAAACCAGAAAGCGGACATCGGAAGGGTCTCCGCCCGGTATCCGTGAAAGCGATTGTTCAAACCAGTGCGTACCTTGCGGCAGATCGATACGCAGGATATTGCCGAATGAAAATCCTATCTCTTCAGCCTCGCGAATGCCGGCCATCGCAATCGAGGCTGCTTCCGGTGAAAGTACGTCATGGACGGTTTTGCCCAGCAGAATTTCTTTTGGTACGGCCAGTAACTCCGGTTTCTGTGTCCAGGCATTCAAATGCCTGCCATCCCGGTTCACCTCGAACAGAAGATCGGGAATGGCGTTGATAACTCCCTCGGAGAATTCCAGCGCTTCCCTCAACTGCTGCTCCGCCATTTTGTGTTCGGTGATGTCCGCTATTGTGCCGATCATTCCGCATGGCTTGCCGTCATGATCGGTGAAAACCGCCTTGTTGAACACCACGTTGCGTAACTCGTCCCTGGCATTCCTGACTGAAGACTCGTATCGTTGGGACCCGCCCTGTGCAAAGAGCGCCGAGTCGTGGCGGCTATAGATTTCCGCCAGTTCAGGCGGGCTGATGTCGAAGACTGTTTTGCCGGTCAGCTGTTCTTTTTTAGCGCCGAAAAATTCCTCAAAAGCCCTGTTGAATCCGAGATATCTTGCCTGCCTGTCTTTGTAATAAATGGGAACGGGAACGGTATCGAGCAGGGTGTCGAGGAATATTTCCCTCGAGCGCAAAGCCTGTTCCTCCGCCCGTTTGCGTTCGGTTATATTCCGAGCCAGCGACAGGTGATAACTGACGCCATTGTGCTCGAACAGGGAGGCAGTGATCTCAACCGGAAAGATCCGACCATCGATGGTCCGGTGACGGGTTTCGAATGTCTGAGGGCCATCTTCGTGGAGAAGCTTAACGTTCTGGAGCACCATCTCGTTGGTGAAGTCCGGATCGATATCGGGAACAGTCATGCCTGTCAGTTCGTTCCTGCTGTAACCCAGGGAACGGCAGGCCTCCTGGTTGACGTAATGAAAACGCCCGTTATCGTCTATCACAAACGCGGCTTCGTGCATCTGGTCGAGGGTGAAACCGAATATGACGTGCCATTCCTCGATCTGCCTGTATTGTTCCGTTTCATTGGCAAGCTTGAGGCCGAGCTGGAAACTCTTCAGCCCAGATTCCGCCATGCACCGCACCATGGAGTGCAGAAACTTCACATTTGCGCGGACATGTTCACGATTGAGGACCGGGACCCGCTCCAGGGCCTCAAGGTACTCATCCGGATCAAAACCGAACTCACGCGCCTGGTCGAGAAAATACGCCCGGTCAGGGGGATCGTCGGCGTAGAAGAATTGCCCGATGTAGAAGGTCGCCAGATGCCGTTCTTCGATGAGGATCGGCATGGCCGCGTCGATTATCCCGTTCCTGCAGCGGTATTCGAGAAAACCATCCCCCGACTCGTGCAGATTGGCTTGAAAATACGTTTTGCTTTCGTGGCAGCGTTCGGAACAGACCGGATGAACCCTGTGAAATCTCGAGCAGATGTCCTGCCAGCCAACGGATACGATGTGGTTTTCGTTGCTGTCATAAAGTCCGTAGGCCATGCCGGAAAGGCTGTTATGAGCCTCCAGTAAATGCCTGAGTTGGTCGATATTGATCAGTTGCTCAAAAGAATATTCAATCATGTTGTTTTTTCGATACAAACCGCCGGCGCAGGGAAGCGGCACGATTAGAAAATTACATTGTCAAACTGAAGTTCACATCAAAAAAACAGTCAATCGCGGTACACACTTCCCGAAAGACTGTTGTATTCAGCTGATGATATTTCTTCGCAGTCTAGTATTTCTCTCAGTTTCCTCAGAAATTCCGACGGCATGACCGGCTTTTCCATGAAGTTCACACTATCGTTTGCAATGCCTCTGCTGTCAACAACATCGGCTGTGTGTCCGCTCATGAATAATACTTTCATATCGGGCCGTATTTTCCTGACTTCTTCATACAACATCTTCCCATCCATATTCGGCATGACAACATCGGTGACAAGCACATCTACGGAAGTATTGTTGTTTTGAAGCTTTTCCAGCGCGTCGCGGCCGTCAACTGCATCAATAACGGAATATCCCATAGTTTCAAGGATCATGCGGTTCAAATCTCGTATCATGTCATCGTCTTCTGCGAGAAGAACGGTTTCAGTTCCATGTGGTACTGCTTCGACCGGTTGCTCAACGACCGGTTCATCGGTGACTTTTTGATCTGCCAGAGGCAGATACAGATGAAAGATGGTTCCGCACCCGGGTGAACTGTCAACCGTTATGAACCCGTGATGCTGCTTGATGATACCGTAAATTATTGAAAGACCGAGACCCGTTCCCTTGCCCGGTTTCTTGGTGGTGAAGAAAGGCTCAAAAATTTTGTTCAGGGTCTGCTTGTCCATGCCGCAGCCGGTATCCCTGATGATGAGCCTGGAGTATGTTCCTGCAAACCCAAATCCATGTTGCCTGATAAAGCCCTTGTCCATGACATATGGATCTACCTCAATCGTCAGAACTCCTCCGTTCGGCATGGCGTCACGGGCATTCGTCACCAGATTCATGAGCACCTGCTCGATCTGTCCTTTATCCGCATTGACGATCATGTCTGAAACAGCACAATTTATAATGAAATCAATATCTTCCGGAATCAGTCGCTGCAGCATATTCTTGACTCCATAAATAATCTCGCGCACATCGTAATCTCTTTTATGGAGAATCTGCTTCCGGCTGAAGGCAAGAAGGCCATGGATAAGTTCCGCTGCTCTGTCCGCTGCAGTCATAATCTGGCTGACGTGATGCCGCAGGGGGTTTTTCGAGGCCATCCGCATGGACATGATTTCCGCGAATCCGATGATTGCAGTAAGGACATTGTTGAAGTCATGGGCGACTCCCCCGGCAAGCTGCCCTATGGCTTCCATCTTCTGCGCCTGGTGGAGCTGGGCCTCCAGATTTTTCCTTTCTTCTTCCGCACATTTGCGCTCGGTTATGTCCTGGTTGGCGCCGCGTATTCTGACGAGCCGTCCCTGATGATCGCGTATTATCTCCCAACGGACGGAAATATGTCTTTCCTCTCCATCGGTGCGTATTATCCGGTGCTCGATCTGGCAGGCAGGACTTCCGGCGATATCTGTCAGCGAACGTTTCATGGATTCTTTGACAAACTGAAAGTCATCCGGGTGAACGAACTTATGGAGATAGTTTTTCGTTGACATGAGGGAACCGCCTTCCCGTTCGGCGCTGGTTCCATACAGGGAGTAGAAATGTTCGTCAAAGCGGAACATTCCGGTTTCGGCGTCATATTCCCATTGCACGAGACTTGACATATCCATGGCCAGCCTGAGCCTGGCTTTACTTTCCCTCAATTCCTCTTCAGTTCGTTTTGTTTCTGAAATATCCATAAGTGTGACAATAAGAGCAGGGTTCCCCTCGTATTCCATGGATACGCTGGATGCCAATACCCACTTGGGACTGTCGTCTTTAGTGACTATTCTGTATTCATGGCCACATGAAGGGGGCGCCCCCTGTTGGCGTTCGTGCCCCCTTTTTTTGGCGATATCCTGAAATTCATCGTGAACGAACTTCAAGAATTCAGCGCCGAGCATGTCTTCTCTCGTATATCCGTAACACCCGATTGCCACGGAATTTGCGTACACAATTCGTTCTCCCTGGATGATAACGATGGCGTTGGGCGAGATTTCAGTCAACAGGTGAAAATTTTCATCGTTTTCCCGCAATTCTCTTGCTTCGATGTTTTTGCGTGCGGTGATATCCCGAACGGATAAGTTTTTTTTTTGTAAAAACTGATTTCATCTGGGCATCTCCAATAACTGGCTTAAAGGTGCCATGAAAAAGTCCCTGATTTGGTTTTTGGGAAATCAATGCAGTTTTGTGTATCTATCGATAAGGCTGAACAATTCGTAAAACTGGAACGGTTTCCGCAATAAGAACGTACATTCCTTGGGTGGAATATCCTGTAAACCGCTTTCTGATATACTGGCCGTCAAAAAAATCACAGGCGTGCCGGGACTGATCGCCCGGATTTCCGAAACCATCCGTAACCCGCTCATGTGCGGCATCCTGTAATCGGTTATGATCAGGTCATGATGAAACTTCATGAACAGGTTGAGTCCTGCAACACCGTTGTCCGCCGTATCGATTCGGAAATCAGGGTAACGCCGGGACAATATTTCGGCGACTAGTTTGCGAGTTATTTGCTCGTCTTCCGCATAGAGTATCGAGAACGGTTTTTCCGCAGGCTTGAGCGTCATTGGCCAAAACCTTTTCAGACGTTTTATATGACTGAATTAATGGCTGAATCAGCGGAATAAACAAGATGCGTTTTTATGAAGGTCTGCGGTAGGGAAAACCCTACCATGAAGAAAAGTTGAGACAGAAATGCGTGGAGAAAAGTATTCGTTCTAAATACTTGGGGAGCAATACTTGATTGGAATTACTCGATGGACGTCAATCCCGTGCGCACCGCGTATTTGGTGAGCGCCGCAACACTGTGAAGATCGAGTTTTTTCATGATGTTGAATCTCTGGACTTCTATGGTTTTGACGCTGAGGTTCAGGGAATAGGCGATTTCTTTGGTGCTCATGCCGTCGGCGATGAGCTTGAGCACTTCACGTTCGCGTTTAGTGAGATCGTCCTGGGAAGCGGCTGGGGAGGATTTTTCGGCTTTGATGGACGAGAATTCCAGGATGACGGAGCCGGTAACCTTGCTGCTGAGGAACAGCTCTCCCGCCGCCAGGGCTCGAATGGCGATCAGCAGTTCCTCGGCGGCGCAATTCTTGACGAGGTATCCCCTTGCCCTGCCATGATTTCCCGCTCCGTTAACGGAAGAGGAAGGCATTCATCAAGATGGGGAAACAAACTTTGCTGTAGTGTTCCCATCAACCATGATATTCTCTCCTTGAGCTTCATAGGCATCCTCCTGATTTGTTGTGACTCGCAACCCAACAATATCATGGACTTGCCTGTGAAGCTCGCTATTTAATAAGTAATCAATAAATACAGTCAGATTCCTGAATGGACTTTTGCAAAAGGCTCGGGTGAATAAGGGAATTGGCAGGAAGGGTTTAATTTGAAATTCACAATAAAAAAGGCGTTAAGCGCTTGCTTCACGAAGGTGGCGGACCGTGTGATGGGATGACGGGAAGTGGGGGAGGGGATGATGACGCGAACCCGGAATTTTGTGCAACACACCTCCCGGTGCTCCTCATTCAGCTCAAACCAGATTGATCGGCAAGCCCCGGGATGCGATGAAACGTCCGTAGTCAGAATCGATTTCAAGTATATGCTTCTTTATCCAGTTGGTCAGAAACGACAGCACTTCGATGGTGATATGCCGTTGCCCCGCGTGCAGATTTTTCTGCATTTCGGCTACCGTGCCTGAAAAGCTGTGATGCTCGCCGCAATGCTCATGCAGTTTCGGGTAAGAGTTCTCCCGCATCCAGGTCTCTTCGGCGGCAAAATGGTACGTGGCGTATTCAGCCAGCTCATCCAGAATGAAGCCAACTTTGTCGGCGGATTTTCCGGCGGTATAGTCGTTGTACAGAGTGTTGATCAGTTTGACCAGGTACTGGTGGTGCCCATCGAACGGCTGCACCCCCAGCTTGAACTGGTCGGTCCATTCAATAAGTTGCATGATTTCCTCCAGGCGGATCCGGTTATTGATGCACCGGATTCACCTTTCTCGATGGTAGGGTGCGCCGGTTCCCGATCGGTGGAGCGGCTCTCTCCCTCCGGGGAGAGTCCTGGAATTATAACACACGGAAGAAAAATCGCATTGTGGGCATCGCCGTCCCGGTCGCCGGACCGGCAAACCTGCTGTATTTGGGGAAGCGGGTCCCGCTCCTATCTCATGATCTCCAGCTCCCGCTGCTTGCCGTACAGGTAGCGGATCATCTCGTATTCGAACGGGTAGTCGCTTTCATGGTAACGGAACTTCTCCACGTGTCGTTTGTCAATCCCCTCCAGAACGGTTATTCCCGTTTCCATCAGCTTGCCGTTGCTGAAGCCCGAGAACGGATCGAGGGCACTTTCGATCGTCATGCGGATGGCAGTGTCAACCATGAGCCCGCCGGTATCGCGCACATTGGAGGGGCCAAGCAGGGGGAGGACCAGGTAGGGTCCCGATGTTACGCCCCAGTGCCCTAGGGTCTGGCCGAAATCCTCGTCCCGCTTTTCCAGGCCCATGCCGGTGGCGGGATCGAACAAACCGCCCACACCGATGCTGCTGTTGACCGCGAAACGGCCTAGGGTCTTGAGGGACTGCCGTCCCTTGAACTGGAAGAGGCTGTTGGTGAGATTGCGGACTTCCCGGAGATTGCCGAAGAAGCCGGATATCCTGTCCTGGACGAAGTTCGGGGTGATGAACTCATAGCAGTTCACCATCGGGAGCAGCAGATACCTGTCCAGATTGTAGTTGAACCGGTACATGCTCCGGTTGAACCCCACCCAGGGATCGGGGCTCCGTGCCAGCTGTTCGTCATGGATCTCGTTCGCCGAGTGCATTGCCGGGATCTCCGGTGGTCGGCCCCTGGTGGCGGCGCAGCCGGTCAACGCCAGAACCAGGCAGAGTACGACCGAACACAGGCAACCCCCAACTGCAGAAATCAAGTTCATTGTCCCGCTCCTTCCTGCCTGAAGAAGTTTATGGTGTAGTCCAGGTTGTCCCTGTACTCCAGATTGCCCAGATGGCCGCCTCGGGGATAGATCCTGGCCCGCTCGCCGAACAGCCGCCCGAGGTAATCCAGATCATCGGGGGAGAGGATGAAGTCGTCCGCATTGGTCACCACACCCAGTTTGGTGGCCGATTTCAGATACGGTTCGATGCTCCTGAGACTCTGGGAGGCGATCAGGGCTTCCCTCGTGAGGCCCGGCCGCCTCTTCCGGAAATGGGGGTAGAAGTACTCGTTGAAATAATCGAGGAAGCTCAGGTGGGCGCTGACCCTGAAATAATCAGTAAGATCGTCGCTGGAATCCAGGACCCGGTTCTTCGGCACGACGTAACCACCGTTGGTCATGACGTCGGAGGAAAAGATCATGGCGGCGGACGACAGGCGGAATGAGACGCCGATGATCCCCTCCGCTTCGTCTCCGGAGAAGACGCGGGAAGCGTAGGCGTCGTAGAGGAAATTGTCGTTGAATGCCACGTACTGGCCGTGGAGGTAGAATCCGGTGAACCTGTCCAGCATCCTGTTGGTGAACCTGACCAGGTTCGCCGGGCCGCCCGGTATCCCGTTCAGCAACGCCTCGATCCGCGACATGGAATCGTAGAGGCTCACCGCCGGATTGATCATCAGGACCTTCCGGAAGTTGAAGAGCCTGCGCTCATCGTCCAGCCTGGAGACGAAGGCGGCCTGGGTTCCTCCCAGGCTGTAGCCGGAGAGGTAGAAGCCGGACACCTGGATGTCGTCCCTGATCCTGTTCCAGATGCGTTCCATCAATGCGTACAGGTCTGCCGCGTCCTCGGCCAGGTCGCCGGGAACATGGCTGGCCGAAGCCGAGATGATGAAATTCGGGTGTGTGGTGGAGGGGATGGTTACCACATGGAAACCGACCCGATGGAAAGCTTTCATCAGGGTCATCTCTTTTTCCGCCTGGTCACCGGCGCCCGTGCCGGCGATGAGGAAGATCAACGGGGCCTTTCCGTCCTGTCCGGCCAGGGTGCAGCGCACCCCCTCATCGTAGTAGAAGATGTCCGGCCTGGGAGTGCCGGGAAGGGGGGGGAGTACGAGCCGCCTGGTCCTGACCTGCTCGGGAAGTTCGGCCCTGAGCCTGTCCGGCATCCCCAGGATCGTGGCGGCGTAGGGGTCGGTAATGGGGTAGCCGTAATCCGCGTCTCCCGCCCGGCAGAGGGACGGCAGCAGACTGATGCAGATAAGGATGAGGCGAATCAGGTTCTTCATGCAGGGATGCCTCCTTCGTGTATTGCCTGTACCAGATTGGATGACTTCTGAAACACGCGGTACGACGCCGGTTTCCATCGCCATGAGTGGGTATAGGGACAGGTAAGGTTTGCAGGCAGTGGGAATCGTTCTTCGACGGTCCCGGTTCCGAATTGGTGACCGCATTGGAGGGAAGTGTAGCAGTTTTTTGCCCTTTTCTCATCCGGTAATGCCCGTCTGTCCGATTACCGACAGATTTTTCAATGGGCAATTGTTGTGAAACGCTGGTTTTTTTGCTATGAGCAGACTAAAATCGGTTAAGATGTTTTTGTGGCCCGTCAGGGTTTAACGGAAATCTGATTGTTATGGGACCGGTTGTGTGGAAAAATGGTCCGGGACCTCTTACGGCCGTACAATGACAGGAGTACAGAATCATGGGCATGGCGCTGGTTTTGATTGACATCCAGAATGACTACTTTCCCGGCGGGTGCATGGAACTGGTCGGCAGCACGGAGGCGGCCGCGGCTGCGGCGCGCCTGCTGGACGCCTTCAGACGGGCCTCGTTGCCCCTCTTTCACGTGCAGCATGTCTCCACCCGTCCCGGCTCCACTTTCTTCCTCCCCGACACGCCGGGCGTCAAATTCCACTGGAGCGTGGCTCCCAGGATGGGTGAGCCGGTGGTGGTCAAACACTACCCCAACAGCTTCCGCGATACCTGCCTGCTGGAAAAGCTGCGGGCGGCCAGGGTCAGAAAGCTCTTGTTCTGCGGCATGATGACCCACATGTGCATGGATGCCACGGTCCGGGCCGCCTTCGATCTGGGTTTTGTCTGCACGGTCGCGGGAGACGCCTGCGCCACCAGGGACCTGACCTTCAACGGCACGCCCATCCCGGCCTCGCAGGCGCACGGGGCTTTCCTGGCGGCGCTGGGAGCCGTGTACGCCGATATAACCACGGCGGACGCCGCCATTGAAAACCTTCCTGAGGAAATGGCCACAGGATGACCGAAGTCTCATAATACAAGCCATGCTGGAAAAAATCATATCGGGTGGACAGACCGGCGTGGACCGCGCCGGATTGGACGCGGCCATGGAGGCCGGTATTGCGGTCGGCGGCTCGTGCCCCAGAGGACGGCTGGCCGAGGACGGCCCCATACCGTCGAAGTACCCGTTGACGGAAATGGATGAGTGCAGCTACTCGGCTAGGACGGAACAAAACGTGGTGGATTCGGACGGGACCCTGGTCCTTAATCTGGACGGGCTGTCGGGCGGAACCGCTGAGACCGTGAAATTTGCCGCTAAACACACCAGGCCGTGCCTGTTGCTCAAGTTGGAGGATGATCCCCAGCCGGAGGCCGTATTGCGCTGGCTCGGGGAAAGGGGTATCCGCGTGCTGAACGTGGCGGGTCCGCGGGAGAGCAAATCGCCGCGGGGCGCCTATCGTCAGGCGCTGGAGCTCCTCCGGAGGGTATTCGGCGTAAATTCGTAAACAAAGGATGGAATCGATGGAAAGGATTAAGCAGTTTTTTGCAACTGAAGACAGGTTTGCCCGTCACAGCGGGATTGAACTTCTGGATCTCGCCCCCGGCTGGGCGAAAACCAGCATGAAGATAGAGCCTTACCACCTGAACGGCGCCGGGACGGTGCACGGTGGCGCCATCTTCACCCTGGCCGATTTTGCCTTTGCGGTGGCCTCCAATTCCCACGGCTCCCTGGCCATGGGGATCAACACCAGTGTCTCCTTTGTCAGGGCCGCCACCAGCGGGACCCTCTACGCCGAGGCCAGGGAGCAGTCGCTGAATCACAAACTGGCCTCGTACCTGGTGCAGGTCATTGACGATACCGGTGCGATCGTGGCCATATTCCAGGGGATGGTCTACCGGAAGAAGGAGCCCATAATCCCGGCCGGCCATATGGGGCAACGGTAGAGGGGAAAAGAGTGAGGGCGGGAGTACGGATGCGTGGGCGGGGAAAACGGCGGGAACGACCTGACCCAAACCGCCGTGGGGTTCAGGCATGAATACCGTGATCAATCATCTCAGGGGGAAATTCATTGCCGGGCTGTTTGTCGTCATCCCCCTGGGTCTTACCATATTTGTCCTGAAATTCCTGTTCAACGTTGCCGACGGCATATTCGGCAGTTATCTGGATTCACTTCTGACAGTTGTCTTCCACCATGAGGTGCACATCCCGGGTCTCGGCATGATAACCGGCGCAATCGTCATCTACCTGACCGGCCTTCTGGCGACCAACGTGCTGGGCAATCAGTTGATCGAACTTGCCGACGACCTCCTCTACCGCATCCCCATCGTCAGATCCATCTATTCCTCCAGCAAGCAGTTGACAAAGGTGTTTCAGGAGGGGAAGAGTTCGTACCGGCGGGCCGTATTCGTGGAGTGGCCCCGCCCCGGGGTGAGGGCGGTGGGTTTTGTTACGGGGGAGGTACAGCGGAACGGAGCACGGCTGTTTGTGGTCTACGTGCCGACCATGCCCAATCCCACCTCCGGTTTTGCGCTGTTCTTCCGTGAGGACGAGGTGTTCGACAGCGGCATGAGCGTGGAGGATGCGGTCAAATTCGTGGTTTCCGGCGGCGTGGTGGTGAAGTGAGAGAAGCCGTTCCTTTCAGGGGCTGATTGTTGCGGCGTGAGGGTGCTTTTGTCATGGCGTTCTGATCCCGGCATTGTACACCACTTCCCCCCTCGCTGCGTATTCCCGCAGCACCTCGCACGCCTCGGGACGCAGCACGTCGCGCTGAACAGCTATTCCCCGCTGATTGAGCGCCGTTACCCAATCGGCCAGTTTCGGCCCTTCATCAAAACCGACGGCGCGGGCATCCTCGTCCCGCGCCCCGCATACCAGACCTCGCACACCCGACCAGGGGATGGCGCCAAAACACATGGCGCAGGGTTCAGTTGAGGAAAAAAGATCGCAGGAGAACCATCCTCCGTCACTGATGTCAAAACGTCCCAGTCTCTTCTGTGCGCAGGCCAGCGCCACCATCTCGGCGTGCAGCAGGGAACAGTTGGAACTGACAACCAGATTGACTCCCGGGGCGATCAGGCCTCCCTCCCGGTCAAAGACCGCTGCCCCGAAGGGACCTCCGCTTCTGTGGTGCACATTCATACGGGCAAGCTCGATGACGAAGCGCATGCGTTCCTCGGTGGTGAAAAAGGCGCGTGGTGATCGCGCCAGAAAACGTTCCACCCAGTCGGGAAACCGGATCGTCAGGATGGATTGGGTCAAGGGTGCCCTCCTGAGGAGAAGAGAAATGGGCTGGTGTGCGCTTCACGCGCTTTGGTTGTCACGGATCAATACTGGAAGACATACAAATGATACCTGATTTCGAGAGGTTGTAAAGACACTGGGTGCCGGGGCGGCATATGCGGAGGCTGTCCTCGGGTGAGGGACGGGATCGCCGTCAGACTGTTTTTCGTAAGAGCGCATGATTGTGAAAATTGCTCCCGGGAGCATCTTGCGGATGCCGCTCTTCGCTAAGCGAAGAAATTTTGTGTTGACCGCCGTGCGGAATGTCTCTTATTTTCTTGTAACCTTTTGTGGGCCGTATCGTCTTCAAAAAAGGACGAACAAACATGATTCAAGGGAAGGAACCTGGCATGGTGAGGGATAAGGTGGCAAGAATTGCCCTGATCTCCTGTGTTGCTGCGCTGACGGCGTGTGCCGGCGTGGCCGCGGGTGGTAACAATCCGTCGGGTGGCGGACCTGTCTGTGCCCAGCAACGGGATATATTTTCAAAACTTGAAAGCGAGCTGGGGCTGAACGATGCCCAGAAGGCCAAAGCCGAAGCAATAGTCAGGGACAACAGCGAGCTGGAGAGGACGATCGCTGCAAGGCTGCGGACGGAGAGGACCAATCTCCATGAATTGATGCGCGCGAACAGCGTCGACGAAGCCGCGATCCGTGCGGAAACATTCTCCGTTGCCTCGATTCAGGCCGACCTGAATGTGATCCGGGCAATGACCCTGTCCCGGTTCCGCGCCATCCTGAGGCCCACCCAGTCGGAAAATCTGAAGGTCCTGCTGCAGAAGTGGGCCGCCGAAGAACCGCCCGAACGATGTTCCAAGTGAACGTCCGATTCATGGCCCGTTGAACTGTTGGAAGTGATTCGTAAAGAGGAGATATGCAGATGAAAATCGGTTTTGTCGGTCTGGGTATAATGGGGAGCGCCATGGCGGCCAACCTGGCAAAGGCCGGATTTGACCTGACGGTGTGGAACCGTACTCCCGAGAAGTGCGGACCGCTCGTCGCGCTGGGCGCTTCGGCCGCTTCTAATCCCCGGGAGGTCGCTGAACGTTCCGATCTGGTGTGCGCCATGATGGCGAACCCGAAGGCGGTAGTGGCGGTTCGCGATGGAGCTGACGGAGTGCTGGCCGGCATGGGGCCCGGTAAGGGGTATGTGGACCTGTCCACCATCGATGTGGAGACATCGATGGAATCGGCGTGTCTGGCGCGCCGGCGGGGTGCCATGTTCCTCGAGGCGCCGGTGGCCGGGAGTCGCAAGCCGGCGGAAGACGGGACCCTCACCATCATGGCCGCCGGAGATCGCCCCCTTTACGATGCCGCGCTGCCGGTACTGGAGAAGATGGGGAAGAAGATCCTCTACCTGGGTGAGGTGGGCAACGGAACCCGCATGAAGCTCGCCAACAACCTGATCATGGGAGGGATGATGGCGGCCTTGGCAGAGGGGATGGCCCTCGCGGCGCGGACCGGACTGGACCTTTCGCAGCTGCTGGAGGTGCTTGATGCGGGCGCCATGTCCAATCCCATGTTCCGCCTTAAAGGACCGGCAATCGCGGCAGACGCTGGATTTCCCCCGGCATTTCCCCTCAAGCACATGCAGAAGGACCTGCGGCTGGCCCTCCGTCTGGCCGAAGAGGCCGGCCAGCCTCTCTTCGCTACGGCTTCGGTCAACGAGATGTACAAGGATGCGTTAGCCGCGGGGCTCGGAGACTCCGATTTCGCTGCCCTGGGCCGGGTGGTCAGGAGAGGGGAGTAGCGCGGCTTTTCCGTGGACCCGCCAACTCTCCGCGTTGCCACCGTGATACCGCGTAAGCCGCGGGCGTTATCTGAAAAAAATCTGGCGTTATGCTTTTGTTGGTGCTATTTTTCTCGGACCTCTTTCCGCACTTATCCAGTCGGGTAAGCTTCCGCGGACTGGGGTGGTCGATGTATTCGCTTTTAACTGGTTGATTTGGCGGGATCATTGTTGAACTGGTCGGTTCCCGCGCCGTTGCGCGGGGACGGCTTACGGTCCCGATCCCCAAGAGTCATGGACCTGGCTGACACGGCCGGGTTTTTTCGTTTGCATTGACCAGCCGGCGCATGGGGAACGGGTATGATTTTCTTCCCGTGCGCGGTAAAAATAAGGGAGTTGTAATGACGGCAGAGAGTTGTCCCTTCAGGAATCCGGTTGAGTCGCTCTTCCCGGAAGAGAGTGCGATTCCGCGGCAGTACGATGTGAATGTCCCCATACGGCAGGAGCGCTATCTGGTGGATGGGGAACTGCGCCGCTGGGATGGACCGATGCAGGAGATCCTTTCGCCGGTCTGCGTCAGGAGGGAGGGTCAACTCGTTCCCCGTTGTCTCGGTGAGACCCCCCTGCTGGACGGAGACGCGGCCCTGGAGATTCTGGAAGTTGCGGTGGCCGCCTATGCCAACGGCCGCGGTGTCTGGCCCACCATGTCGGTGGGGGAGCGGATCCGCTGCGTCCAGAATTTTACCCGGGCCATGCGGGAGAAACGGGAAGAGATAGTCAGGCTTCTCATGTGGGAAACCGGCAAGTCGCTGCGCGAGTCCGAGCGGGAATTCGAACGGGCCATCGCCTATATCCGCAACACCCTTGAGGCGCTCAAGGAACTGGACCGGATGTCATCGCGGTTCGTAATCCAGAACGGCATCATCGGCCAGATCCGCCGCGCCCCGCTGGGGGTCGCCCTCTGCATGGGGCCGTATAATTTCCCCCTCTACGAAACCTTTACCACCATGATTCCGGCCCTGGTGATGGGCAACACCATTCTCCTCAAGCCGCCCCGTTTCGGAATCCTCCTTTTCACCCCCCTTCTGGAGGCGTTGCGGGATTCATTCCCCCCGGGCGTAGTGAATACCGTTTATGGTGACGGTCAGGTGGTGGTGCCGCCGCTGCTGGCGTCGGGCAAGGTGGATGTCCTCGGTTTCATCGGCACCCACCGGGTGGCTGATGCGTTGCGCGCCATCCATCCCCGTCCGCACCGGCTGCGTTGCGTTCTGGGGCTGGACGCGAAGAATCCGGCCATCGTGCTGCCGGACGCCGATCTGGGACTGACCGTGTCCGAATGCGTCCTGGGGAGTCTCACCAATAACGGTCAGCGCTGCACCGCCCTGAAGATCATCTTCGTGCACCGCTCCGTCGCGGACGAGTTTCTGCGGCGCATGGCCGAGGGGATCGGGGCGCTCCGGTGCGGCATGCCCTGGGAGGAGGGGGTCACCGTCACCCCTCTTCCCGAGCCGGAGAAGCCCGCCTATCTGGAGGAACTGGTCAACGACGCCCGATCCCACGGTGCCGGGGTCGTCAACCCGGGCGGCGGGGTTAGCAGCGGCTCCTTCTACAGCCCGGCGCTCCTCTATCCGGTTACGCCGGAGATGCGGCTCTACAGCCAGGAACAGTTCGGTCCGGTCATCCCCGTGGTTCCCTTTAACGATATCCGCGAGCCGATCAACTACGTGGTGGAGTCGAACTACGGCCAGCAGGCCAGCATTTTCGGCCGCAGCAGCGATCTCCTGGCGCAGCTGGTGGATGCCCTGGTCAACCAGGTCTGCCGGATCAACATCAACAGCCAGTGCCAGCGCAGCCCGGACAGCTTCCCCTTCAACGGGCGCAAGAACTCGGCCGAGGGGACGCAGTCCGTGGCCGACGCCCTGAGGATCTTTTCCATCCGCATCGTCGTGGCGGCCCGGGAGACCGACTCCAACCGGGAGATCATCACCAACATCGTCAGGGAGCGCAAATCCCACTTCCTCTCGACGGATTACATTCTGTAGCCCTGTGTGAAGTGTCGGGTTTTTATTTTCTTGCCGCCAGATGGGTTTCCTGTTGCCAGCCATTTAAAAATTGGTTAACTTATTGTCCTGATTTCGACGGGACAATCGTGCTTGGCAAATAAAGATCTCAGGGGGCACTATGAGACGATTCATTTACGGAATTGCTACTTTTGCGGCGCTGGTGTTCATCTCTGCCTGCACTCCTCCGCGACACATGATAGTCAGGGAAAATGCCAGGGTGGATCTCAGGAACATCAAACCGGAAAGCGGCAAGGCTGCCCTGGTTGTGGCCAGAACGACCAACTACGGCGGGGCGATTGAATTTGACACCTATCTTGACAAAAAGATGATCGGCGTGACCCAGAGGAAAGGATTTTTCATAAAGTCCGATGTTGCTCCCGGACCCCGCTATGTGATTTCCAGGGCCGAAAACATGGAGCCGATCCGGATCCTGTTTGAGCGGGACCGGGTGTACTACCTGCTGCAGATACCGCGTTTGGGGGTATGGAAGGCAAGGGTGAGCGTGGCGCCAGTGACTGCCGATGAACTCATGACAACGATGGATGAGGACTGCAGGCTGATGGAATACAACCCCAGTGATCCGGGAGATGATCTTTCCGATGAGGAATTCAATGGGGCAATAAGGGATTATGAACGCGAACTTGGAGAGGGAAGACACCAGGACCACGTTAACTACAGGGGGGGCGAGGCAGGGAAGTAACATACCCGCACCCGCCACGAACTTTCCCATCATTCCGTCAGCGCTCGCTCCATGCGTCCCAAACCCTCCATAAGCAGTGAACGGGCACAGCCGAAATTCAGCCGCACGAAACCGGGGGCGCCGAAGTCCGCGCCGTCCGACAGCCCCACCCCCGCCTCCTCGAAGAATCTGGCTGGGTGCGGGATTCCGCTCCGGCGGGCGTCGATCCAGGCCAGATAGGTGGCCTCAACCGGCGTGACCGACAGCCCCGGCATCCTTCCCACCATCTCAATCACCAGGTCACGATTGCCGCGCAGATAGTCCAGAAGAGCTCTTCTCCACTCCTCGCCATGCCGGTAGGCCGCCTCGGCGGCCGTATACCCCAGCGCGTTCACGTGGGGCACGATCCGCCCCTTGGCTCTCCTGAAATCCGTGCGCAGCCCGGGGTTGGGGATGATCGCGAATGAGCAGCCAAGCCCCGGGATGTTGTAGGTCTTGCTGGGGGCCAGCAGGGTGATGGTCCGGTCGGAGGTCTCCCGCGACAGGGTGGCGATGGGGATATGGCGCTTCTCCCCGTCCAGGATGAGTCCGGCGTGGATGTCGTCCGAGCCGATGACCAGACCGTGACGCTCGGCCAGTTCCGCCAGCTGCGCCAGTTCCTTACTGGACCAGCAGCGTCCCACCGGGTTGTGGGGGGAGCAGAGCAGCAGCATGCGGGTACGGGGGGTGATGGCCCGCTCCAGCTCCTCCGGATCGAATCCCCAGCAATTGCCGGCCAGACGCAGCGGGACGGTGACCAGACCGCGCCCGGACAGGCCGGGCGCCGACAGGAACGGCGGATAGACCGGTGTTAATGTGACGACATCGTCGTCCCTGTCGCCGACGGCCCCGCAGAGCACGTTCAGCCCGCAGACAAGTCCGGGGAGCCAGACGAGCCACTCCGGCTCGATTCGCCAGTGGAAGTCCCGCTCCAGATGGTCCATGACGGCCTCCACAAGCCCGCTGGTGGGGTGGGTGTAGCCGAATACGCCGTGCCTCACCCGCTCGTGGAGCGCCTCGATGACCGCCGGAGGGGAACGGAAGTCCATGTCCGCCACCCAGAGCGGAATGACGTCGCGCCCGCGGTATCGGTCCCACTTCTCGCTTCCCGTGTTGCCGCGGTCGACAATCTCATCAAAATCGCATCTTAAATCCGTCATTACCAATCCGTCCTTCCACTCTGCCTGTTTTTCATCGCCGTTGTGCCGGTCCCGTTCAATCCCGGCTCATTATGGCCTTCCCCGGGGATACCAGGGCACGTCGTGCCGGTTGTGCCTGACCTTGCCGTATTCCAGCCTCTCTGCCGGCAACGGCTCCGGATTTTCATCCGGGTGGCCGATGCTGATGATCGACAGGACCCTGACATGCTCCGGAAGTCCCAGGAGGCCCTGAACGTACGCCTCCGACGAGCTCTCCGCGTCATGCCGGCGCTTGCGGATCTGGATCCAGCAGCTGCCGAGCCCCAGGGAAAGGGCGACCATCTGCACGAGGATCGAGGCGATGGAACAGTCCTCCACCCAGACGTCCGACCGGTTGTCGTCGGCGCAGACGACGATGCCCAGCGGCGCCTTTTTCAGGAACGACGAGCCGTGTTCCTTGGCTCCGGAGAGCTTCGACAGCAGCTCGCGGTCGTCGACGACTATGAACTCCCATGGGTTGAGTCCGCGCGAGGTCGGAGAGCGGAGCAACGTCTCGATCAGCAGTTCCACGGCGGCGGGGTCCACGGCGTCGGTGGTATAACGGCGGATGCTGCGGCGTTTGCGTAGGAGATCGATCATGGTGTATAACCTCCGGAGATGGATTGCGACATGATACAGGAAATGCTCCCGTTGCGGAAACGGAAAACCGGAAATTGGTTGAAGTCAGAATCTCTTGCATAAGTCTCTGAAAAGCGGAGCCCCCTCCCTTGACGGGAAGGGGTTGTGGGTGGGTGAAGCTGCAACCGGCGGAAATAATGGCCACTTCCCCCCCCACCCTGACCCTCCCCTGCCAGGGGGGAGGAAATTTCTTTTGAATTTTGCATGAGCCTCATTTAGAACCTGAAAATGGCGGAGTTGCCGAATTTGGGTTGAATCTCGGTGGAGGGACAGATGGTTCGGAAAAATCTTCTTGTATATCTTAAGAGCGATGTGGATTCCTTTTCGGTTAAACCGCGCCATCTGGAGCGGATTCGGGCGGCCCTGCCCGATGTCGTTGTCCGGGAGGCGACCGGAAAAGAGGATCTGCGCGCCAGTCTGGCGGACGCGGACTGGCTGCTGACATGGCAGTTCCGGGCCGAGAACTATGCGAAGGCGCCGGGGCTGGAAGCGGTATTTACGCCCGCTGCCGGGAGAGACTGGGTTGCCCCCGATCCCTCCGGCAAGGCGCGGAATTTATACGGACGCTTCCACGGCCGCATCATGCGGGAGAGTCTCCTGGCAATGATGCTTCACTTCAACCGCCGCCTGGACCGCTGTCTTGCCGGCCAGAAAAAAGGTGTCTGGGACAGGAACGCGCTGGATGGGAGTTCCATTCTCTCCAGCCAGCGTGTCCTGATCCTGGGGTATGGCGCCATCGGCCGTCTGACGGCGGAACTGCTGAAGGCTTTCGGCGCCCGGATCATCGGCGTCAAGAGGAATCTTGCCGGGTTCGAACACGATCCCTTTGCCGAGAAAGTCGTGAAATTTGAGGACCTGGAACGGGAACTTGCCCTGGCCGATCACATTGTGCTCATTCTCCCGGGCTCACCGGAAACGGAGAATCTCATCTCCGAAAAACATTTTGCCCTGATGAAGCCGGGGGCATATCTGTATAATCTGGGCCGGGGCAACTGCTATCGGGAGGAGCATCTGCTGAACGCACTCCGCAACGGACCGCTGGCCGGCGCCGGGCTGGATGTGTTCCGCCATGAGCCTCTCCCCGCCGATTCCCCCCTCTGGAGTCTGCCCAACGTGCTGATCATGCCCCACGCATCCGCCATCTGCAGGGAGTATCTGGATCTGTACGTGGAGGAGTTTTTGACTATCGTCAGGGAAGTGTGGGGGGAATAAAACGGATTTTTAAGCTCCCAACACCGTTTTCGTATTACGCTCAAAGCGGCGTTTGGCGCGGTTTTGGCTATGTTTTTTGACATTGAAGCCTGAGATGTATGGCAATTTTGCTATTGGCTTAACGTGATTATGATGCTATTCTTGCTACCCGCGTATAGTTTACCCATCAGGAGACCCCGATTTTGTTTGGATTTTCGAGGTTTTTTGCAAGAAATTTCAGCCAACGCAGATCGATAATCGTTGAGTTGCTTTGATGTGACGGCATTCCCGGTGGTCGGGAATCCGGCTCGTTCATGTCGGGGGTTGGTGCGTTTTTGCGCATAATTCAGGGATAAAATGTATGTCTGCTTCCCTGTAGGTGTTGCCAATGCTTCAAGGAGTTGTGATAGTGCTCGATCCTGGAATTCAAAATTCCGGTTTTCTCTGACCAGGGCCGTATATGTTTCGTCCGGATGATCCGGAGAGACAAGAGCCGGGAAAGGAGGTGAAGATTCGCTTCTGTTTTTGCAGTAAAATACTTTGTTTCAAAATATTAAGGAGGATGTTGTGGGAATTAGAAGAAATGCTAAGATTTTTGGTTTACTGTTAAGCGTAGCGCTCGTTCTTTCACTGGCTTCGGCATGTTTTGCCGCCGACAATGGTTCTGATTTTAACAGGTTCGGCGTAAGACTCCGCGCCCTGTACCTCATCCCCCATCAGAGAAACGATCTGAACGTCAAGGTACAGGATGCCGTTGCCCCGGAACTCGACCTGGAATACTTCTTCACGAAGAATTTCTCGACGGAACTGGTGCTTGCTCTGACCAAACATGACATTGAAGCTGGCGGCAAAACCGTGGCATCGACCTGGTTGCTTCCCCCTTCACTGCTGTTCAAGGTTCACCCCTTTCCCAAGGCCAAGATCAGCCCCTATGCCGGCGTCGGTCTGAACGTTGTAATGCCCTTTGATGAGAAGGATAGCCTGGGTCTTCACCTGAGAGTTCACACTTCCGTTGGCGTGGCCGCCCAGGTTGGTGCCGACATTCCGATCACCAAGAATGTGTTCTTCAACATCGACGGCAAATACTACTCGACGATTACCCATGTCAGCGCTGGACATACGAACCTTGGCGGGATGCGCATCAGCCCCTTCATCATCGGTACCGGTCTCGGAGTCAGGTTCTGATATTTGCATGACCGCATGAAAGCGGTCCTTCAAAGCTGAATATGACGCCTGTACGCCCGCATCGGCAGCCAGGTGTATACCCATATGAGATGAACCAGGGGATGTGGTGAATTGCTGGGACTTGTGGCTGTTGTCAAGTCGGCGGATTTACCCGTCCCCTTTTTTTTGCCCCTTGAACGGAGCCTTCAGCGGGGATTGTCCCGGAGACGTGAGTGAATCGGAACAAAACGTAAAAAGCCCCGTTCAGCGGGGCTTTTTACGTCGTTCTTCTCAGTATTGAACAAGCGTGCTCAGTAATTTTTGTCGGCGTAGTCAACCCAGCCGCCGGCCGTCACCAGCGCCCTGTCAAAGGGGGAAAGCTCGAAGTTGAAGGTCTCCGTCCCGCCGCTGGCGCTCAGGGTCAGGCTGTTCGCCTCCACGTCTACGGATATGCCGGCGTCTGCGTCGTCGGCATGGGCAAAGATTTTGTCCAGATCTTCCGCTGGCAGTTCGATGGCCAGCATGCCGCAGTTGAACATGTTCTGGCGGAAGATCCGCGCAAACGACTGGGCGATCACCACGTTGATGCCGTTGACCTCAAACACCCAGGGAGCGTGTTCCCGGGAGGAACCGCAGCCGAAATTGGCGCGGGACACTATTACGCCTGCCTTTGCCAGCTTTTCTCCCCTGGGGTTGAAACCGGGCAGTTTCAGGTCTTCGAGTATGTAGGGCTTGAGATCTTCCTTGGTGATTTCGGTCAGGTATTTGGCCGGGATGATCTCGTCCGTGTTGATGTCGGAACGGTCAAGAAAGAGGACGGCGCCTCCGAAAGTTTTCATGGGTTCACCCCTTAAAAAATGGTTGGTTGGATGAAATCCAACATTACTAAGTAATAGAACGCGGATTATTTCAGTTTTGGGTATGAAGAGTGACTCTTGCAATAGTCCGGAAAGCGGCTCCCCTTCACTTTCACTAACCCTTCCCGCCAGGGGGGGAACCTCTTTTGACGCTTGAAAGGGCCTCGGGTTTATCCGGATTAATCCGCCAGAATCTGATTTGATCCGCGTTCAATTGCCTTTTGCTTATAGATACTTCCTCGGGTCCGCTAATTTGCCCTCGATGGCGCTGGCCGCGGCCGTGGCCGGCGACATGAGGTGAACCATTCCCCCCTTGCCCATCCTCCCCATGAAATTGCGGTTGGTGGTGGAAGCGCAGACCTCGCCCGGGGCCAACACCCCGTTGGACATCCCCAGGCAGGCGCCGCAGGTGGGATTGGTGACGCAGAAACCGGTCTCCATGAAGATGTCCATCAGTCCCTCCGCCATGGCGTCCCTGAATACCTTCGGCGTGGCGGGCGAGAGGATGCCGCGCACCGTGGACGCCAGCCTTCTGCCTTTGAGGATATTTGCGGCGATGCGGAGGTCCTCCAGACGACCGTTGGTACAGGAGCCGAGGTAGACCTGGTTAATCGGGGTATCGGCCATTTCGCCGACCGGCCTGACCTGGTCCGGTTTGTAGCCGAAGGTCACCATGGGTTCGATGGTGGTTACGTCGATGTCGATGGTCCGTTCGTAAACCGCGTCCGGATCGGAGCACCACCTGGAGTATTCGGCCAGTGCCGCCTCTTTGCTGCCGAATTCGTCCTTGATGAAGGGCCACAGGTATTCCACGGTGGTCATGTCCGGCATGCAGATCCCGGATGTGCCGCCCGCCTCGATGGCCATGTTGCAGAGAGTCATGCGGGAATCCATGGTCATGGCGTCGATGGTGTCGCCGTGGAATTCCATTACCCGGTCCGTTGCGCCGTTGACACCGATTTTTCCTATGATGGCCAGGATCACATCCTTGGCGTACACCCCTTTGGGGAGCCGGCCGTTGATGTTGAAGCGGATGGTTCTGGGCTGACGAAAGGCGCAGACCCCCTTCAGGATGCCCACCTCCAGGTCCGTGGTCCCGATTCCGGCGGCAAAGGCGCCGAATGCGCCGTGGGTGCAGGTGTGGGAGTCACCCATGATGACGGTGTTGCCCGGCCGGATGAAACCCCTTTCCGGAAACAGGGCGTGGCAGACCCCGTTCTGTCCCACATCGAAAAAATCCCTGATGGCGTGCCGCCGCGCCCAGTCGCGCAGGATCTTGGCCTGGGTGGCTGTCTTGCTGTCCTTGCTGGGGGTTACGTGGTCGATGACCGCCTTGATCCTGGTATTGTCGAAGACGCGGTCCTTGCCGCGCCGCACCAGGTCATCGATGGCGATGGGGGTTGTGATCTCGTGGCAGAGCACAACATCCAGGCGCAGGACCTTGGCGCCGGGAAAAGGTTCAGCAACCAGGTGGCTGTCGAATATTTTCTCTGCGATGGTTTTTGCCATGATAATGCCTTTCTCTGTTTGGTGGTAATGTACGAATGTCCATACAATACGCCAACGGCGCGTCCCTGAAAAGCGTTCATTCGCGAGGCTGACATCGCGAAACGCGATGGCTGGGAGAGGGCGGACCGCCGTTGCCAGTGAGGCTCCGGACGAGCAGCTGCGCCGCGGCCGGGAGGGAATCAAAGCGGCGGACGCACAGTTTCAGCTCTCTCACCGCCCACGGCTCACTGAGAGTGATGGATCGCAGGCGCAGCCCCTTGAAGTAGGGTTTGGCCGCTCCCTTGGGTACGATGCCGATGCCGAGGCCGGCCTCGACCATCAGGCAGAGGGCGTCGAAACCGTTGACCTGGATGCGTAGCCTGAGGGCCCTGCTCAGTTCGTTGGCGGCCCTGATCATGCGGCTGTGCAGGGAGCTTCCCACTGACAGCCCCACGTAGTCGTAATCCAGAGTCTCCTGAAAGCTGACCGTTTTTCTGTTGGCCAGCGGGTGTTCCCTGGGGGTGATGACGATCAGCCGGTCGGAGTGGTACGGGAAGAACTCCAGTTCAGGGCGATAGGAGCCCATGGTGATGATTCCCACGTCCGCGGCGTTGTTGGCAACAGCCTTCATGGTGTTTTCGCTGGTGTTCTCCTCCAGATGGATCTGCACATCGGGGTGCCGTTCGGTGAATGACTTCAGCTCCCCGGGGAGAAACTGGTTGATGGAGGATATGTTGGCGCTGAGCCGCACATGTCCGCGCACCCCGCTGGAGTACTCGTTGATCTGGAGATGGATGTTGTTCAGGTCGTTCAGGACTCCCCGAGACAGGTGCAGCAGGGTGACGCCGGCGTCGGTGGGGGCCACCCCCCTGTTGGTCCGCCTGAGCAGGGGGGTCCGTAAATGCTCCTCCAACTCCCTGATGCGCTTGCTCACCGCTGACGCAGCGATGTTTTCCCGCTCCGCCGCCGCGGCGATGGAGCCTTCCTCGACAATGGCTACGAAGAGTTTGAGTGACAGAGGCGAGATGATCATGGCATGTATTATGGTTGCCGGAAGTACGCGCCGCAAGGAAAAAAATGGGACGGGCTTTTTGAAAATTCTGCCGAACTGCTGAAAGGCCCTGGCCCGCTGAACCTGGATGGCAACCACCGGGTAATTGTCGGAGCCGCGTCCGTTTCCCAGGCAAGTATGGTAAGTATCGTTGTTGGGTTAAGAGCAACGGAAAAATATAAGAGAACGTTCCCCGAAGAGTTCGCGTGTTATAGATGGGCCACCGGAATAATGGCCGGATTCGTCCGGAATACGCAACCGATTGCAGAACGGTGATCTCATGGATGGTCAGGCGGATAGCATGAGGACG
Organism: uncultured Pelobacter sp.; assembly: GCA_964601865.1. GTDB lineage: Bacteria > Desulfobacterota > Desulfuromonadia > Geobacterales > Pseudopelobacteraceae > Pseudopelobacter. The sequence continues at coordinate 28,577 of CAZRPI010000015.1, forward strand.
CTCGACAGAATGATGGAGAAGGCCGCGTGCATCGCCTTCTCCTGTTGTTACAAGGCTGACGGGCTCTCTCAGCGCGTGATGAGGCAATCCTGGCGCACATGGGCGTTAATGAACGTAGCGAACTCGTCATAGGGGCAATCGTAACGTCCGCCGCAGGCGGGAATTTTCAGGGGTATGCGCTGGGGAGGCGTCTTCACGAGAGCGTTGTGCCCTGACGCATCTGGTCCAGCGACGCGGTCACGTAGAAGAGCCTGACGATGAACTGCCCGTTCCGCCTTACTTTATGAAGCTCGAAGACGAGAGCTCCGGCCGGGCCCGGGTCATTTTGCTGGAACCCCTTCGCCTTCCAAGTCACGCCGCCCAGGAATGCGGCGATGGCCAAAAGGTTCTCGTCGTGACCGACAAACAGCGAAAACTTGCTCTCCACGGGAGCAAGCACATTCGGGTTCCTCACACCGTTCAGCGTCTGGGCCATCGTCCCCGACAGCTGCCACATCAGGTTTGTCGAACCTACCTGCGCAAATGAGGGGAGGCCGCAGAACAGGCCCATGTTCAGCACATGCAGTTTCGTCATGTCGTACAGGCCACCCGGCGGGATGACCCCCCAGCCCACGCACTGCGCCCCTTTAGTTGTTGCGCAGTTTTTTTCGGGCATCCCCTGGGCGTATTCGAGTTCGAGCGACTCCGTTATGTTATCTGCGACATCGAACAGGGTTCCCCTGGCAAACCCCACGGATCCAGCCGTTGAGATCGTTGTGGGAAGGTTCAGCAACGTAGCGCTTTGAGTGACCGTCTGCAGCATGTTTAACTGGGCGGCGTAGGCGCTTTTCAGCGTAGCGACACTTCCGATTCTGGAGTTAAACGCTGCCAGATCTCCCGTCGTGTCGACGGAACACTTGCCCGCGGCGGCGGTATCGATGTAGGGATCGGGGGCCTGTAGATTACTCGAATGGTTCACCTGTATCCCGCAGCCGGGCGTCGCGTCCGCCTGGAACATGCCATCCACGTAACCCTGCGCCGTATGGATCGTCCGTTCGAAGACATCCGCATAGACAAATACTTCCCCTGGTGCGGGGCAGGAGCCTTTCCGGGGCAGCAGCCCCTGTGCGGTGTAAAAGTCTCGATACCACGCCCCCAGCCGGGTAACATTCTCTTGGCCGAAGGTGGAAAGGTTGCCGGGGACATCCGCGGGAGCAGGCCACAGCGGAAAACCCTGCGGCTGCGAGGTATACTGGTTCAAACTCTCGACGGAAGATGTCGGGGAACGAATTCCGTGGCGGCTGATCGCGACTACGGAGAGCAGCTCAGTGTCGCCACTATTTTGATTGGATGATGAACCGCAGCCCGCCGCCATCATGAGAGAGAAGTAAAAACACTCACATACAATTGATTGACCCGAAAGCGTTTCATGGCAACTCCCTTTAAACTTTATTTACTGGCAGGAAAAACTGAAAAAGGAACAGGTATCAAAGTTTAAAAATAGCAGTATATCAATAACGTATCAACGATGATTCTTGAGTTCTGCCATGCAATCAGCAAGTGTTTGATCTTTGCCGGCGCGAATTCGTACGCGGTGCTCAGCGTGGAAATGTCCCGGCCGGTAATACTGCTTAATTCAGCCAGGGTCGCGGCGCCTGTTTCATTATCCCGAACATTTCAAGCCACGTCCGGTGCCGGCCGTGACGTGTATTCCCTTTTCCGGCCCGCGGTTGGTGTGCTAAAGTACGATCCCATGTCACCCGGAAAAGCGATAGCGGAAAGAAACCACGATTACTGGATGGAACGCGCCATTGCCGAAGCTGGGAAGGCGCGGGCCAGGGATGAGGTGCCCATCGGCTGCGTGATCGTCAGGGATGGCCGCATCATTGCCCGCGGTCATAACCGGCGTGAGAGCGCCAGAGACCCTTCGGCCCATGCCGAACTGATCGCTATCCGGAAGGCGGCCAGGAAGCTCGATTCCTGGAGACTTGCGGACACGACGCTGTACGTGACCCTGGAGCCGTGCGTCATGTGCATGGGCGCCATTATCCTGGCGCGCATACCGGTTGTGGTGTTCGGATGCCGCGATCCGAAGGGAGGGGCCGCGGGCTCGCTCTACGACCTGTCCAGTGATCCGCGCCTCAACCACCGGGTCCAACTGCACTCCGGCGTCATGGAGGAACGCTGCTCCGCGATGCTGAGTTATTTCTTCTCGGAACTGAGACGACGGAAACGGGAGCGGCGTCTCATCCCGCGGGCTTCGGATGAAACATGAAAGCCCGGGTTCCGTCCCGTATGAGTTGTTGTTTACCTGATTTGAGCCATATTATCCTGAATTCGGCAGTTGGGGTCTGTCTTCGTTCGCGGCTTAAGGGCTGTTTCGGTAATTCCGGGGCTCATTCCGCTACAGCCGATAAACTCAGCCCCTCGGGCTTCAGACAGTATCGGCTGTTGACGCTCCATTCCGCCGGGAATTACGACGAAATAGCCCTGATGCGCTCTCTGCGGCAGCCACCAACTGCCGCTTCATGTGCCAGACATCCGGCGTCGTGAACGGAATGGAAAGGCGCGGAAAATGAGAAATCGAATGCAGTATGCCGGGTTCCGGGAATCGGGCATGCAAGTTGCTATTCAACTGAGGAGAGGCAAATAACTCGAAGGAGATCACCATGAAGAAGAGAACAATGCTGCTGTGCGCTTTTGCCCTGGCCGTGCCGATGACTGCGCTGGCAGGGGTGGATGTTCATGTCAATGTGGGCGTGCCTGTTCCCGTGGTTCCGGTTCCCGTAGTCCCAGTTCCGCCACCCCCGCCAAGGGTTGTCATGCCGGCGCCGCCTCCCGTGCTGTTCGAGAGTCCGCCGGTCTTTCTGGCGCCGCCGACCCTTGGCGGTGTTTACGTGGGGGTCGATGTTCCCTACGATATCATCTACTCCGACAACTACTACTACCTGAACTACCGGAATGTCTGGTATCGTTCGGTCGGCTACAACGGCCCGTGGATGGTGGTCCATCGTGAATACCTCCCGCCGGTCATGCGCCGCCACGGCGTGGAGTACGTCCGGGTATACCGCGACCGGGAATACCAGCATTACCGTCGTGAGAGGGATCATTACCGGGGAAGGCCTTTCATGCCGGGAAGGCCGCTGGAGAGGGAGATCCGCCGGGAACAGAGGGAGGATCGACGTGATCGGCGGGAAGCCATCAAGGAAGATATCAGGCGCGACCGTCGGGAGCTGAAGGAAGAACGGAAGATGGACCGCAGGATAATGAAAGAGGAGCAGAAACGCGACCGGGAACAGATCAAGCAGGATATCAAGCATCGCAAGGACGAGATGAAGGATAGGAGTAGATAGTTCCCTCCTGATGTCCCTGTCGGTTCATGCCGCAAAGCAAAGCCCCGACGTTGCGTCGGGGCTTTGCGTTTGTTGGCGTGAAATACGGCCTTTTATCCCTTCAGGCCGAACGCCTCGTGGAGGACTCGCACCGCGAGTTCGGTGTACTTGTCGTCGATGATGACCGAGATTTTGATCTCCGAGGTGGAAATGGTCTGGATGTTGATGTTGTTGGCGGCCAGGACCGAGAACATGGTCGTGGCGACGCCCGAATGGCTGCGCATGCCGAGCCCCACGATGGAGATCTTGCTGATGTTCTCGTCGGCAATGACCTCCCTGGCGTTGATGGCGGCCGCAATATCCCTGGTCAGCAGAAGGGTCTGCTTGAGGTCGGTCTTGTTCACGGTAAAGGTGAAATCGGTCAGGCCTGCCTGGCTTACGTTCTGGACTATCATGTCCACCGAGATCGACGCGTCCGACAGGGCCGAAAGTATCCTGGCAGCGATGCCCGGTTTGTCCGGCACACCCATGACGGCGATCTTGGCTTCATTCTTATCGTAGGCAACGCCTGAAACGAGAATACCTTCCATATCATTGTTCTCCCTGGTAACCATGGTGCCGGTGTTTTCATTCAGACTCGAACGCACATGCACGTTGACGTTGTATTTTTTGGCGAATTCCACCGACCTGATCTGGAGGACCTTGGCCCCCAGACTGGCGAGTTCGAGCATCTCGTCGTAGGAAATGCTCTCCATCTTTCTGGCTTCCTTGCAGATATTGGGATCGGTGGTGTAGACGCCGTCCACGTCGGTGTAAATCTCGCAGACATCGGCATTCAGGGCCGCGGCAAGGGCAACCGCCGATGTGTCGGAACCGCCGCGGCCGAGCGTGGTGACGTTGCCGTCGCCGTCGATCCCCTGGAACCCGGCGACCACAATGATGGCGCCCCCGTTCAGGTCGGCGCGGATTTTTTCGCCTTCGATGCGTTCGATACGCGCCTTGGTGGCGGTGCCGTCGGTAATGATGGGAACCTGCCACCCCTGGTAAGATTTTGCCTTGTAGCCCATGGACTTGAGATACATTGCCAGGAGTGCGATGGTGACCTGCTCTCCAGTTGCCACCAGGGTGTCGTATTCCCGGCCATCCGGGAGTTCGCACATTTCGTTGGCCATGGCGACCAGCTTGTTGGTCTGTCCCGACATGGCTGAAAGGACAACGATCAGGTCATTGCCCGCATCATAGGTCTTTGCGACCCGTCTGGCGACGTTCCTGATCCGGTCGGGATTCCCGACCGATGTGCCGCCGTATTTCTGGACGACAAGTGCCATACTTCTCGTACCCTCTTTCCTGGTAATAGCCGGCGAGTTTTGTCGGACTCCATTACATACCAGACAACCAAGCCTCAGGTCAAAGCATTTCTGGGCGAAACCAGGCCCGCGAGCCGCTCCAGCAGGGCCTCGTGAGCCGCTCCGCGGGCTGAAAGGACGATGCGCCGCCGGTCGTCGCCGGCATGGATGAACGTTATCTCCAGGCGGTCAGCCGGCAGCAGTTCTCCCAGCTTCTCCGCCCATTCGGCAACGCAGATCCCGTCCCCCTGGAAGTAATCCTCAAAGCCCAGTTCCTCGATTTCCCGGCTCGATTGGAAGCGGTAGAAATCGAAGTGGTAGACCGGCGTGGCGCCCGGGTACTCGTTCATGATGGCGAAGGTCGGGCTGGCAACCAGGCGGGCGCTCTCCGGGGCGGCGCCGGCAACGATCCCCCTGGTGATGCAGGTTTTGCCGCCGCCCAGTTCCCCGCTCATGGCAACGAACATGCCGGGGGAGATCAGGGAGCCGAGGGCCCGTCCCAGCGCCTCGGTCTCGTCCGCCGAGTTCGTCGTCAGGGTGAGCTGTTTCATTTGTTGATCAGCGTGCGGATGATGTCGATCCGCGCCACGATGCCGACCAGCTTTCCGTTCTCAAGCACCGGCAGGGAGTGCAGCTTGTGGTCGCTCATGATGTCGGCTGCCTTGCTGATGGGATCGGATGGGGAAACCGAGATCAGTTCGGACGAAAAAATCTCGCCCACGGTCTGGGCGGTCATTTTGCGGAGTTCGCGTTCCAGGCGCTTCTCGCCCCCCAGGGGGATGACCCAGTCGAACAGGGAAATGACCGTGGGGATGTGCAGGGTGCGGCCCTGTTCCATCAGGTCCGATTCCGTCACCACCCCGATGGGAAGGTTGTTGTCGTCAACAACCGGCAGGCTTCCGATGTGGCGCGTCTCGAATATTTCGGCCAGCTCGCGCAATGTGGTTTCCCGTCTTACCGTAATAACATCCTTCGTCATGATTTCCGAGACTGTGCCCATGTTGGTTCTCCTTCGGCGAAAAAAATGGTCAAAAATACATTGATTACGTTTTAATTGCAACATGCGAACGAATCTGAACAGCAATGGAACACGGATTTGTGCGGATTGCACAGATATTCGCGGATTTCAGTTTTCTGCCCAGTTGTGGACTTGTCCGCGTACATCCGCCAAAATCCGGATTTTTCCGCGTTCCATTCCTTTGTTTCTTTTTTGGCTATGCCGGCTTAGCTTGATTCGTCGCCCGTTTCCATGAGGCGTTTGCAGGCGAAGGGGATGTTCTCCTGGACATCCGTCGCGGAGAGGCCGATTTCCCCCTTCATCCCGGCAACCAGGTCGGCGGAGTAGCCGTGGATGAATACACCCAGGCGGCAGGCGTCCCACGGCGCGTACCCCTGGCCCAGGAGCGAGGCGATGACGCCGGTCAGCACGTCGCCCATCCCGCCGCTGGCCATTCCGGGGTTGCCGCTCCCGTTGATGGCCGATCTGCCGTCGGGCGAGGCGATGATGGTGCGTGCTCCCTTGAGGACCAGGAACACGCCATGGTCGCGGGCGAACTCAAGCGCCATGGCGATGCGGTCTCCGTGATCTCCGGGAACGGAGGTCCCCAGGAGGCGGGCCATTTCCCCGGGATGGGGGGTCAGGACCATTGCCCCGGACCTCTTCCGTTTCAGGACGGAGAGGTCCGCAGCCAGCGCGTTCAGACCGTCCGCGTCGATGACCATGGGGAGTTCCACCGATGCGACCAGTCCGCGGGTCAGTCTGACCGCTCCGGACAGCCGGTCGATGCCCGGACCAATGGCCAGTGCGTCCTTGCCACCCAGCAGGGAGGTGACTTGGGAAATGGCGTTGTCGGAGATGTGACCGGCCGGCGATTCCGGCAGGGGAACGGTCATGGCCTCGGTGGTCTTTACCTCCAGAACCGGGTTCAGGCTGGCCGGGACCGCCAGAGTTACCAGTCCGGAGCCGGTCCTGACCGCGGTATTGGCGCAGAGCGCCGCCGCGCCGGTCTTGCCGGTGGAGCCGGCGATGAAGAGACAGTGACCGAAGTTCCCCTTGTGCCCGTGGCGGTCCCGGCGACGCAGCAGGGGACGGACGGCCTGCGCGTCGAGGAATTCATGCCCCGGCGCCTGTTCCAGAAGGTGGCGGGGAATGCCGATGTCGGTAATGATCAGGCGGCCCATGTTCTCCGTGCCGGGGTACAGAACGTGCCCCAGCTTGGCAAGGGCAAAGGTGACGGTGATGTTGGCCCGCACCGCGCAACCCAGGATCCGGCCCGTGGTGCCGTCGATGCCGGAGGGAATGTCGACGGAAACGACCGGTTTGCCGGAATTGTTGATCAGTTCCACCGCCTCCCGGTAGGCTCCGCCGACTTCGCTGCCGAGGCCCGTTCCCAGCAGGGCGTCCACGATCAGGTCGGCATGGCGGATCTCTTCCGCGAGGATGCCGGTTAGTTTCCCCGCGGCGGTGACAAAGGCGACCAGGGAAGGGTCGAGACGATCCAGGTTGACGGCCGCGTCACCCCCTATCTGCCCGCGCTCCGCCAGGGAGATGACCCTGACCGTCCACCCCTTTTCGTCCAGCAGCCTGGCGATGACGTGGCCGTCGCCGCCGTTGTTCCCCTTTCCGGTCAGGATGAGGACGCGACCGCTTCCGGCTGCCCCGAACTCCCGGAGGATGACGTCGGCGCAGCTGCGTCCGGCGTTTTCCATCAGCTCCAGTCCGGGGATGCCGAAATCGCGGATGGCCTGCCGGTCCAGATTTCTCATCGTATCCGAGGTTACGACCTTCATGACTCCTCCTTGAATCCGTGACACCTCCACGTCTCCGCTAGTCCGGAAGGCCTCTGCCTTTGCTTTGCAGGAGATTACCGGCAACCCGGCGGAGGACCGGCGAAGTGAACGAATCTGTTACACAACGGCGGCGTACGGGCCCCGGCTCTTCCGGACGCTGCGGCGTTCCGCCGTCACGTATTCAGATTCTCCAGAACGACCATGGCAACGGCGGAGCCGGAATCGTGGGAAAGGGAGAGGAACGTCCGGCCGATGTTGCGCTCCCTGACCATTTCCAGCGCTTTGCCGGTAAGACGCAGGTCCGGTTTTCCCAGGTCGTCGTTGACAACCTCCATATCATGCCAGGAAAGACCGTCGCGAAGCCCGGTTCCCAGCGCCTTCAGAAACGCCTCCTTTGCCGCGAACCTGGCCGCAAAGCGGGCCGCGCTCCCCCGGTTGGCGCCGCAGGCCGACCGCTCTTGTTCGGTGAACAGCCGTTTGAGCAGGGCAGCGTTATTGGTGTCCAGAAAGCGCTGGAACCGGGAGATGTCAGCTATATCGGTGCCGATGCCGTAGATCATGAATACTTGATCAGTTCGACCATGTCCCTGACCGCCCGGTCCAGGCCCACCAGTATGGCGCGGGCCATGATCGAGTGTCCGATGTTGTACTCCTCGATGCCGCCGATGGCCGCCAGCGCCTTGATGTTGAAATAGTTGAGCCCGTGCCCGGCGTTGACCCCCATGCCGACCTTGTTGGCGAGCTTGATCGAGGCGTCGATCTCCTGCAGTTCGCGCTTCTGGCTCGACCAGTCGTGGGCCCCGGCATAGGCGCCGGTGTGAATCTCGATGTAATCCGCGCCGGTCTTGCTGGCCGCCTTGATCTGTTCCTGGTCGGGATCGATGAAGAGGCTGACGACGATGCCGCCGTCGCGGAGGCGCTTGACGGCGTCGGTGATGGCCTTGAGGTTGAGGATGACGTCCAGCCCCCCCTCGGTGGTCAGCTCCTGGCGCTTTTCAGGCACCAGGGTCACCTGCTCCGGTTTCGTCCTGAGGGCGATGCGGACCATTTCCTGGGTCGCGGCCATTTCCAGGTTGATTTTCGTCTTGACCGTGCGGCGCAGGATTTCCAGGTCACGGTCCTGGATGTGACGGCGGTCCTCCCGCAGGTGGATGGTGATCCCCTCCGCGCCCGCCATTTCCCCGATGGCGGCCGCGGTGACCGGATCCGGTTCGATGCCTCCGCGCGCTTGGCGTACGGTTGCCACATGATCCACATTTAGTCCCAGTTTTGCCATGTTTCGATTCTCCTTACGTATTCGATCAAGGGGTGTTTTACCTGAATCCTCCACGCCTCCGTTAGTCCGGAAGGCCTCTGCCTTTGCGTTTCAGTAGATTACCCGCGGTACGGCGGAGGACCGGCGTAGTGAGCAGTATGTAACGTCACGGCGGCGTACGGGCCCCGGCTCTCCCGGACACTGCGGTGTTCCGGCATCCAAGATTCAGGTTCTACTTTTCGCCCAGGTGCTTCTTGACCAGGTCGATGATCTCGTTGGCCCAGGCCCTTATCTCGTAGCTGTCCTTCCCCTCCAGCATGACCCTCAGCAGCGGTTCGGTGCCGGAGTAGCGGATCAGCACGCGCCCATCGTCTCCCAGCTTCTCCTCCACATCCCTGACTTTCGCGGCGATTTCGGGTATGGCCATGATGTCTTTTTTCTCGCGAACCCGTGTGTTCACCAGTACCTGGGGAAGCGGGATCATCACTGTGGCGAGTTCCGAAAGGGGCTTTTCGCTCCGGCGCATGACAGCCAGGAGCTGCAGGGCGGAGAGCACGCCGTCTCCGGTGGTGTTGTGATCCAGGAAGATCATGTGGCCGGACTGTTCCCCACCCAGATTGTATCCTCCCTTCCGCATCTCCTCAACCACGTAGCGGTCTCCCACCGCGGTCTTGACGATTCTGCCGCCGGCGTTTCTCAGGGCGATGTCCAACCCCATGTTGCTCATGACCGTACTTACCAGCGTCTTCTTTTTCAGAATCTTCCGCCTGAGCATATCCGTGGCGCAGATGGCCATGATGTGGTCGCCGTCAACCTCGTTGCCGAATTCGTCGCACACGATGACCCTGTCGGCGTCGCCGTCAAGGGCTATGCCGATGTCGGCCCGGTGCTTCTTGACCTCTTCACTGATCAGCTGGGGGTAGAGCGAGCCGCAACCGGCGTTGATGTTGGTCCCGTTGGGAGATACGCCCAGGGTGATGACATCGGCGCCCAGTTCCTCGAAGACCGCGGGCGCAACCCTGTAGGCCGCCCCGTTGGCGCAGTCGAGGACGATTTTCAGCCCCGAGAGATCCATCTCCTGGGGGAATGTGTTCTTGAGGAAAACGATGTAGCGGCCAGCGGCGTCGTCGATGCGGAAGGCTTTCCCGACCTCGCTGGCGGTCGGGCGCAGGGAATCGATCTGTTTCGTTTCGATCAGCTTCTCGATTTTCAGCTCGATCGTGTCGGGCAGCTTGAAACCGTCGGCCGAGAAAAACTTGATGCCGTTGTCCTGGAAGGGATTGTGGGATGCGGATATCACCACGCCCGCGTCGGCGCGCATGGAGGAGGTGATATTGGCGATGCCCGGTGTCGGCAGGGGGCCCACCAGCAGCACGTCCACTCCCATGGAGCAGATGCCAGCGACCATGGCGTTTTCCAGCATGTAGCCGGACAGGCGCGTGTCCTTGCCGATCACGATGCGGTGGCGGCGTTTGCCGGAACTCCTGAAGATGTAGGCCGCGGCCCGGCCGAGCTGCATGGCCATTTCCGTGGTCATTGGATGGATGTTGGCGACTCCGCGGACGCCGTCGGTTCCGAATAGTTTCTTCACTGCTGATCTCCTGATGATGAGTGTTCCGCCTCAAGGCAAATTTCAATATACGAGGGTGAGACCCTGGTTACCGTGACCCCCCGCGGCAATGTCAGGTATGTTTCCAGGTGCGTGAAAGCTGTTGCTCCTGGTTTTGCGGCGCCAGCCAGATCCAGGACAACCGCCGGGTTCAGGCTTCGTGCTCCGTGGATCCGGGGTGGTGGTCCCTCGACGGTGATATCAAGGGCCGAAGGGGGGACGCCGCCGATGGCATAGCCGGGGGGGATGTTCTTGAAGCGCAGCGGTATGACAAAGCGGGTCGAGATGTCGCCGGTAACGGTCAAGATGGCCCATACGCAGAGCGCCAGCGCCAGGCTGAGGAGTTTGAGCGGCAGGTTGCGGTTGAAAAAACTGCGGGCTGAATCCCTGATGGTCAAAGGCATCCTACCTGTCCCCCGATGCCGTCTGCCGGGCCGAACGCTTTACGTCCAGACCCTTGCGCAGCATGCGTCTGATTTCCGTGGCGTCCAGATCATAGTTGATTTTTCCGTCATGGACCAAGGATATTTTGCCCGTTTCCTCCGAGACCACCATGACCAGGACATCGACCAGTTCGGACAGTCCAAGGGCGGCTCTGTGCCTTGTGCCGAAGCTCTTGGAGATGTCAGGATTCCTGGAGAGCGGCAGCAGGCAGCCGGCCATGGTGATCTTGCCGTCGTTGATGATCACGGCGCCGTCGTGAATGGGAGAGTAGGGGAGAAAGATGGAATTCAGCAGTTCGCTCGTGACCTTGGCCTCGATCTGGGTCCCGATCTCCAGGAGGTGGTCGATGGGGTTCTGGCGGACGATGACGATCAGGGCGCCGATCCGCTTCTCCGCCATTTCGGCGCCTGCCTTGATCAGTTCCTCGATCATCTCCACCTCTTCATCGCGGACAACCGGTTCAACCCGGCGTCGTCCCGTGGTAAGCAGGGACCGGCGTATGTCCGTCTGGAGGATGATGGCCAGGATGATGACGGAGGAGGAAAAAAGGGTCTGGAGCAGGTTGGTGGTGGCGAGAAGCCCGGAAAAGAGAGATGCGAGAAGCGCGCCGCAGAAAGCCAGAAGAATCAGGTAGAGCCTGATGGCGACGTCATATTTCAGGAGCAGGGCGAAATGGTAGAGCAGAACAGCCAGAATCAGGATGTCGCAGAGGTCCAGCAGAGATAGTCTGGCAAACAGGTCCGGCATTGTGCTCCTCAAATAGGGTCAGAGAGTGTTGCGGCAATTGCCAGCGGCATTGAATGGACGTCACGCCGAACATGTCATAACTGGTGCCACCGGTTACGCTCTGCAGTGACCGCGTGGGCCATGTCCGCCACATCCCGCATGGCCCGCACGTCATGAACCCGCAGAACTGAGGCGCCATTGGCGATTGCCAGCGCCACGACGGCCGCGGTCCCGAAAAGACGGTCATCGACATCACGACCGGTGACGGCGCCGATGAATGCCTTGCGGGATGCGCCGACCAGAAGCGGCAGGCCGGGGGAGGTGAGTTCACGCAGGCGCCGCAGTATCTCCAGATTGCCGCCGCAGTTCTTGCCGAAACCGATACCGGGATCGATGGCGATTCTTTCACGTTCAACACCCACATTCATCGCGGTTGCGACGGCTGCGTCCAGGCCCCGGGCGATTTCTCCCATCAGATCGGCGTACTCCGTGTCGCGCTGCATGGCCTCCGGCGTTCCCCGCGTATGCATCAGGACCGCTCCCGCCCTCGTCTCCGCGGCCACCCGGGCCAGATCGGGGTCGAACGTGAGCCCGCTGATGTCGTTGATTATCTCGGCTCCGGCATCCATGGCGCGTTGCGCCACCGAACTCTTCCAGGTATCGACGGAGAGGGGGGTGTCGGCCCCTTTAGCCAGTGCCGCGATCACCGGTATGACCCGTTCCGATTCCTCTCCGGCGGTAACCGGTCTGGCGCCGGGTCTGGTGCTTTCACCTCCGATGTCGATGATGTCGGCGCCCTCGGCGATCATTTCCAACGCCCGTTCCACCGCGACACCGGGCTCCATGTGGCGGGTGCCGTCGGAAAAGGAATCCGGCGTCGTGTTGAGGATGCCCATGATCAGCGGGCGCTCCAGCGAAAGATCCCTCCGTGAGGTCCGCCACACCCCGGGCGCGGACCCCGCCCGCCCCAGAAGCGTTCCCAGTTCCCCGGCCAGCGCCCTGAGGCCGAAGGGTTGCCGTTCCAGCCTGGAGCAGAGGGCGGCAAGCTGCTTTTCCGTGCCGATCAGGATGACGTCGGTGGCTTCGATGCTGCAGGCCACGCTGCCGCGGGCCACCGCGGCGTCGCCGCCGAGGGAGAGCATCTCCTGTTTGAGTATGTTTGCCTGACGGCACTGCAGGCGGGAGAGATGAATGCAGCGGCTCCGCATCTTGGACGCCATGCTGGCAACGCCCCCCGGATCGACGCCGATGCGGCGGAGCTCACGTTCGGCTGCCGCCGGGGAGCATACCGTGAGGATCCTGGCCGAAAAGGCGCCCATGACGTCACACCTGGATGTCGGTGCGCTGCTCCTGCGGAGGCTCGGGAGCCTTCGTGCCGCGGAGAGCCGAATCGCCGGCGATGATCCGGTCAACCTCGGCGCCGGTGAGGTTCTCCTTCTCAATCAGGCATTCGGACAGGTTGTGAAGGTTCTGCATATTTTCAACGAGAATAGTGCGGGCGCGGCTGTAGCACCCATCGACGATGCGTTTGATCTCCATGTCGATCTCGACCGCGGTGGCCTCGCTGTAGTTCTTGTGAGTGGCCATGTCCCGTCCCAGGAAGATCTGCTCATCCCTCTTGCCGAAGGAGAGGGGACCCATCCTGTCGCTCATCCCCCATTCGCAGACCATTTTACGGGCGATTTCCGTGGCCTGCTCGATGTCGTTGCCTGCCCCCGTGGTAAAGGTGTTGAAGATCAGGTCCTCCGCCGCGCGGCCCCCCATGATCACGGTAATGCGCGCCAGCAGCGTCTCGCGGGAGTAGCTGTGCTTGTCCTCGATGGGGAGCTGCATGGTGACGCCCAGCGCCCGTCCGCGGGGAATAATGGAAACCTTGTGAACCGGGTCGGTGCCCGGAATCATCTTGGCCACGAGGGTGTGTCCGGCCTCATGGTAGGCGGTGCTCTTCTTCTCCTCGTCGGAGATGACCATGCTGC
>CAZRPI010000016.1:0-6919 GCA_964601865.1 uncultured Pelobacter sp.
GCCCACTGGTATTTCACCGCCTTTGGGAGAATGGTCCGTCGGGAGTTCGCCTTTGAAACAAGAAACCGCAGACCAACGAAAGACCCGGTCAACGCCATGCTCTCGCTGGGATACACCCTGCTTTACAGCGAGTGCGTAACAGCAACCGAGGCTATCGGCCTGGATGCCAATATCGGGTTCCTGCACGCCCTGGAATACGGCAGGGCATCTCTTGCCTCGGACATGGTGGAGGAGTTTCGCTGGCTGATTGACGGAATGGCGCTGAGTCTCGTCAATCGCGGGACCGTGCATCCCGATGATTTCACATGTCGGGAGGAGAACGGCTGCAGAATGTCGGATCAGGCCCGGAAAACATTCTATGAAAAGTACGAAGAACGGATGCGATCGGAAACGACCTACGGGGAAACACACATCTCCTATCGCCGGATACTGTTCCACCAGGCAGAGCGCCTGGCGCGGGTCCTTCAGGGTGAGGAGGATCACTACCTGCCCCACCTGATTCAATAGGGAAAATACGCAATGTTCTGCGTCGTAGCCTATGACATACCCGATGACCGGCGCAGGACGCGGCTGTTCAAGACCATGAAGGGCTTCGGGATTCATACCCAGTTCAGCGTGTTCGAATGCGAACTGCAGGAGCACCAGTACGGGAAAATGCTGGCCGCCATTGAAAAAGTCATGGATGCGGCAGCGGACAATATAAAGGTATACACGCTGTGCAAGGGGTGCCTGAAAACCATGACGCCGTTGGGCACGGCCCGGCTCAGGTCAAAACCTGCCTGTATTGTCGTATAACAACGGAAACGTTTCCGCAATTGAACGGTAGCTTCGATTTCTCCAGAATCAGGGCACACGGAGAAAGGGGACACATCATGTTAAGATTCAGAAAAATCTTCACCCACGGCCCGTTCCGCACCACCTGGACCGGCAGGCGCGCCGGCTGGAGCTTCGGCGTTCCCGGCTGCCGCTTCGGCTTCGGCGCCAACGGCGGCATGTACTTCACCTTCGGCATACCGGGCACCGGCCTGTACTACACGAAGAAAATAGGCGGAAAAAGGAGACGCTAACCATGAGCTTTCTGCGAACCATCCTGGGTCTGAACAACAGACCGGACGAGACGGGCCAGCCGCAGACGGAAAACGTAGGCGACAAGAAAACCGGCAGCCCGCTGCTCTCCTTCATCAGAGGCATGGCCGAAAACCTCGCCATCGAACGGATCGGGCAACTCACCCTGCGCGAGGCCGTCACCCGCTTTGTTGAAACCAGGCCCGAGCGCCCCTTCCCGGTCAAGGGCGCCCTGATCGTCCAGCCCCATCGCGAGGGCAAACAGGTCGTGTGGGTCTTTCTGGACCGGGACAACAACCTGGTACGCGACGATGACGGCCAACCCCCGGGACGCAAGGCTATCTGCTCAACCCTGGACGAAGAACTGACCACCCTGCTGGCCGGGCGCGAACTGCTGATCGTGGAATAGGAGAGAGACATGCTGATCGAATCAATTTTTGTCATGCTGCTCAAGGCCGCGGTCACCGGGGCCGTGGCCGGCGCGGTCATCGCCATCGTCTGCCTCAACTGGGAACGGATCGTCGCCTTCATGACCGGCAACAGCGCCCTGAAGGAATCGGACGTCGACAACGTGGGCTTCAGCCTTCAGGAGAAGATGGCCTCGGGCGACTACAGGACGGTGTACGGCATCTTCAACACCCGCAACAGCAGGGTGCTGGCGGCCGAGGCGGTAAATTCGCAGCAGGTTGACGAGCGGGTCGCCGAGCTGCACCGCCGCAACCCGCTGGCGCTGTTCCCGGACTGATTGCCGAGACGCTCCCTTCGACTCCGCTCAGGGGGCAGAACAGGGGATTTTCCGGGGCGGGCGGGACAAGAACAGAGGAGAACATGATGGAGCCAATAACCATGATTGTGATGTTTACGGGAGCGCGTCTGCTCGTAAAATGGCTGGACAGCGGCAAGGGGCGGGAGGCGATTGAATCGATACAGAAAATCGCCCGGCTTGCCTGGCATACCGTCAGCGACTGGTTTGCCGAAAACAGGATCTCGGCGGGCGACAGCGGAACGCTGATCAAAAAGAGCCTCGCCAGCGGCGACTACCGGGTCGTCTGCGGCGTGTTCAGCAGCGGCGGCGAACGGCTCCGCCAGACGAGCTGGGAATGCTCCGGGCTGGACCCCGAACTGGAGCGCCGCCTGGGCAACCGCGACCGCATCACCATCAAACTGTAGGGGGACACCATGAACGAGCCGTATATCACCGGCCTGCCGGAGAGCGTTTCCGAGGTTGAAGCAGCCATCTTCCGCATCCGCGTTTCGAGCGCACTGGCCGACCTGCGCGAACGGGAAGGGATGGAATCGCTGCACCTGCGCATCGGGACGGGCGAACCGGAAAGAAAGGAGGCCCCCCGCTCGACGCCGGAAGAAGACGGAGAGTTCGATCTGGAAAACCGCGCCGGCCGCTACGCAGCGCAGGAACCGCTCTGGTCCCTTGATCAGCTGGTGGCGCCGGAAAGCCTGCTGGATGAGCTGGACACCGCAATCAGCCTGGCGCGCCTGGAACCCCTGGTCTTCGATGTCTGGGGGCTGCGCGAAATCGAGCCGTTCCCACGCTCCGCGCTCAATTTCCACGGCGCTCCCGGTACCGGCAAGACCCTGGCGGCCCACGCCGTGGCGTCTCAGCTGGGCAGGCCGATCCTGGTGGCAAGCTACGCCCAGATCGAGAGCAAATACCATGGCGACGGTCCCAAGAACGTGGAGGCGCTCTTTCTTGCGGCCCTCAAGCAGGACGCGGTCCTCTTCATCGACGAGGCGGACTCGCTGCTGTCGCGCCGGCTGACCAACGTGACCCAGGGATCGGAGCAGGCCATCAACTCCATGCGCAGCCAGATCCTGATCTGCCTGGAGCGCCACAAGGGGGTGGTGATCTTCGCCACCAACCTGGCTGAAAACTACGACCGGGCCTTCGAGAGCCGGGTGCGGCACATCCATTTCCCGCAACCGGACCATGACGCCCGGACCGCCATCTGGCGCAAGCACCTGCCGCAACGCCTGCCTCTGGCCGATGACGTGGCGCCATGGCGCCTGGCCGCTCTCGCGGACGAGTTCTGCGGCCGGGACATCAAGAACGCCGTGGTCAACGCGGCGCTCTCAGTCGCACGCCGCGGGGATGCGGTCATCAGCCACGCCGACCTGGCGGAGTCGGTCAAGCGCATCGTTGAGGCGCGGGACAGGGTGCGCGGCGGAGAGCCCGCCGTTCCGGATGATATGGAAAACAGGTGTCTGGTTGGACAGGTTCCGTCCGCTCGGGCGCACGCAACGGCAGTGGTGGCGACCATCGCCTGAGGGGGGAGTATGCTGAAATTGTTCGAAAACATTGCTTTGGGGCTCGTGAAAGCCGGCGCCCGCGGCACTGAGGCAACCGGCCGGTTCCTGCTGGAGCACCGGCGGGAGATCGCAAAGGGAGCGCTTGTGACGGGGTCAGCCGCCGTCGGCGCGGCCAGGGGAGGCGGACAGCTCGTCTACGACCTGGCGTCCCTCGGGCTGTACCCGCAGGAACGGCTGGAGCGCCTCAAAAGAACCATCGAGGATCAGTCACGCCGCTACGCGGCCGCCCTCGGCCGCAACCATCGCACCGCGGACACCCTGGCGGTCGGAGGCGAGCTGCTGGCGGACATGGTCCGCTCCGGCCGCGTTCCAGAGGATGTCGGCGCAGCTTATGAAGCAGCCTATCCCGAACTGTCGCGCCAGATGGATTTCAGCCAGGCGGTCTCCCGTTATGACGGCCGCCACCTCACCGGTTTCCTCAATCCGGTAAAGGGAAAGCTGTTCGAGCTGAAGTACGCCGACTGGCTCAACGACGATCACCTGCCGGACGGCTATCACGCCCATCTGGCCCGCTGGCCCAACCAGCCCGGCTGGGACCTGGCGGTCACAGGGCCAAACGGCCATGTGGCGGAACTGCTGCAACTGAAGGCCACCGACTCGGTCTCCTATGTCAACCACGCCATTGAGCGCTACCCGGACATACATGTGGTGACAACCGATGAGGTCTATTCCAAGCTTGCCATGCATGGCGCCGACCACTCCTCGCTGGGCAACGCGGGGCTGACCGAGCACATCGCCGGCGCTGCGGACGCAGCCCATGTGCACATGGATTTCACGCCGCCGGTGATCGCCCTGGCCCTTATCGCCTTCACGGCCTACCGCGCCGAGGACCTCTCCGCCTACGCCAAGGCGCGGCGGTTCGGCGAGCGGGGCGCGAAGAGCTACCTGACCTATCTGCTGGGAGGGTCGGCGGCCGTAATCACCCAGACCTGGTGGGTGGGCATACTCGCCGGAATGGGGTCCCGCTGGCTGGCGGGGCGGGGAAGAAGACGGAGGGAACTGTGCCGGGAGCTGGACGCGCTGGTTCGGAGAAACGAACGGATTCTCACCGGACGATGAAAAGCCGCCGGAGACGGGGCAGCCGCACCGGCGCGCGCCGCGCCGGGAGCTGGAGCGGCGGATTGCCGGAAACGAGCGCGTCCTTTTGCGCGGCGGACGGCCGCTTCACTTCTGATTGGGGGTTGTTATGGGTACAGGGGGTCCGAAATTCTCCGCGAAAGGGCTGGCCGTCATCGCCGGCTTCATCCTGCTGTTCGCGGGGACAGGGCTGGCCCTGGCCGGTTTTCGCCTGAGGCTCCTGGGAGTTGCGCTCCCCTCCATGATCCCCGCCTGGCTGGGGTATCGGCTGCTCAGATTGGCATGGGAGAGGTAACGCGCAAGAGGGGCGGACAAAAAACGGCCGCGGCTTTCACCGCGGCCATTCGAGTAGCACCGGAATAAATTCGTACCGGCCCGCAAACGGGGCTTGTTCATTATATGATCACGCTCTGAACAGCGTGGTTTTGCCATGGGAGGGGACGGAATCCGCATCGTGAAACCGTCTGTCTTTCAGCACTTCCCCCTACAGAGGCAGCGACGGCAGTTCCATTCCCGCCATCTTCTGCAGCATGCGCACGACCTGACAGCTGTAACCGTACTCATTGTCATACCAGACATACAGGACGCAACGGGTGCCATCGGCGATGGTGGCCAGCGAATCGACCACGCCGGCATGGCGCGCGCCGACGAAGTCGCTGGAGACCACTTCGGGACAGTTGGTGTAACCGATCTGGTTCTGCAGCGGGGAATCAAGGGCGATGTCCCGCAGATAGTTGTTGATGGACTCCACCGTAACCTCTTTTTCCAGTTCCAGGTTGAGGATCGCCAGGGAAACGTTGGGGGTCGGCACCCGGATGGCGTTTCCGGTCAGTTTGCCGCTCAGTTCGGGAAGCACCTTGGCAACCGCCTTCGCGGCACCGGTCGAGGTGAGCACCATGTTCAGCGCGGCGCTCCTGCCGCGACGGGACGCCTTGTGGTAGTTGTCGATCAGGTTCTGGTCGTTGGTATAGGAGTGGCAGCTCTCCATGTGGCCGTGGATGATGCCGAAACGGTCATTCATGGCCTTCATGACCGGAACGATGGCGTTGGTGGTACAACTGGCCGCCGAGAAGATGTTCTCGTCCGGGGTGATCAGTTCGCTGTTGATGCCGGGCACCACATTGGGGATGTCCCCCTTGCCCGGAGCGCTCAGGATGACCTTGCTGATGCCGGGCGCCTTCAGGTGCCGGCCGAGCCCCTCGCGGTCGCGCCACTTGCCGGTGTTGTCGATCAGGATGGCGTTGTTGATGCCGTACTGGGTGTAGTCCACGTTCTCCGGGGAATCGGCGTAGATCATGCGGATCATGTTGCCGTTGGCGATAATGGCATTTTCCTCTTCATCGAGAAAGATGGTGCCGCCGAAATAGCCGTGCACCGAGTCGCGCTGGAAGAGGCTTGAGCGCTTGAGCAGATCGTCGGGAGCGCCCTTCCGGACCACGAAGGCCCGGAGCCGGAACATCTCGCTGTCTCCCTTGTTTTCCACCAGCAAGCGGGCCAGCAGGCGGCCGATGCGTCCGAAACCGTACAGCACCACGTCCCTGGGGCCGGGAAGGGGCGCCTTTCCCGTATTGATGGTAGCCAGTTCCCCGGCAACGAACTCGTCCAGCGATTTGCCGCCTTCCTGGGCCAGATAACGAACCGTCAACTTGCCGATATCGACCCGCGCCGGGGCCAGGTCCAGCTTTGATACGGCCTCGAGTACGGGAAAAGTCTGCCTGACCGAAAGCTCCCTGCCCAGAATCCTGTGGGCCTTGCGGTGAGCGGTAAGGATATCGATTGTCGTGCTGAGAACCAACGAGCAGCCATAAACGGTAATGACAACGCTCTTCTCCCGGTAGAGCTGACCGATCAGGGGGAGCATGTTTTCGGCGCACTCCTCATGGTCGAGCCACTCATTAAGATATTGGTTCTGTTTTTCCAGATTCATCTTGCACCTCCGATTATTCTGTTGATTGGTTTGCATCCACGAGTGTCGCACTGAAATCCGCTTCGCAGACCAGTACTTCGCCGACATGGGTTTTGCCCGTCACCCACCAGATGCCTCGTCGCTGCTTGGTCGTGACCAGCTCCATCCGCAGCTGGTCGCCGGGAAACACCGGCTTTCTGAATTTCGCGTTGTCAATACCCGTAAAATAGCAGACCTTGTCGCGGTAATTGGTATTCGACGCCTTGTACGCCATGAGACAGGCAACCTGCGCCATGGCCTCCACGATGAGAACTCCGGGCATGACGGGATGCCCAGGGAAATGCCCCTGGAAGAAATGCTCATCCATGGTGGTGTTTTTGATGCCGACGCAGCGCACGCCGCCTTCCAGTTCAACTATCCGGTCAACCATGAGAAAGGGGGGGCGATGCGGTAAAATCTTCATGATTTCATTAATATCGAGACACATATCCATCCTCCCTGCAGCAGAGTAGTATACCAGAAAATTAAAACTTAGCTAACGATCAA
>CAZRPI010000016.1:7019-8609 GCA_964601865.1 uncultured Pelobacter sp.
AGCGGAAAAACGGAAATCAGCGCGCGCGCAACCGGGCCACCTGCCCTGTTCCGAGGGCGGTCGTCGCGCCGGAGTTATCCAGCCAGGCCATTGCCGGCGCCGTTTCCCACGGCAGACGGACGGCTTCGGCAAACTCCTCCGCGCCATCCGTAACCTTTGTAGCATACTTTCCGCGATTTCGGTACCGCAATTAGTAATTTATCCTGAATTCGGCAACCGTGAACCGCCTGTATGCGCACGGTCGGGCTCTTTCCGCAAAAAAAAGGAGTTGCCGGGTTAAGGGCAACTCCTTTTTAACGTTGTTTCCGAACGGGCGCTTCGCTCAGTGAATGCACCTGACCTTTGCCTGGCCGGCATTTTCGGCCCTAGTGGGCAGCATGCGGTTCTTCTCGTCGACGAACACCAGTTTCGGTTCGTGCTTTTTCGCGGCCTCTTCGTCCATGTTCACGAAACTGGCGATAATGATCACATCCTTGGGCGCCACCAGGCGGGCGGCGGCGCCGTTCAGACAGATGACGCCGGACCCCCGTTCACCTTCGATGGCGTAGGTTTCGAGCCGGCTGCCGTTGGTTACGTCCCAGATGGCAACCTTCTCGTAGGAAATAATATCTGCGGCGTCCATCAGATCGCGGTCAATGGTGATGCTGCCCTCATACTCAAGATCGGCGCCGGTGATTGTCGCGCGGTGGATCTTGCTCTTCAACATGATTCTCTGCATGATTACGCTTTCTCCCCCAGTACGGTGTTGTCGATGAGGCGGGTTGCACCCGCCTTCACGGCCAGCGCAAGCAGGGTGTCGCCGTCTGCCCGCGCCGATGGCTGCAGTGTCCGTTCGTTACAGAATTCCAGGTAGTCGATTTGCAGAATCGGCTCCCGTTGTATGACAGCAAGGGCTTTTTGACGTAAAGCCTCGATGGAACGTTCTCCGGAATCGTATGCAGCGCGGACCTCGCCGATGGCCCGGGAGAGGGCGAGGGCGCTCCGGCGCTCCGGCGGCGACAGGTAGGCATTGCGGGAACTCATGGCGATTCCGTCGCTCTCCCTGACGATGGGCATGCCGATCACCTTCACCGGCAGGCTCAGGTCGTCGACCATGCGCCTGATGAGGGCGAGCTGCTGGTAATCCTTGCGGCCGAAAAGCGCCAGGTCGGGCATGACGATGTTGAACAGCTTGGCGACCACGGTCGCTACGCCGTCGAAATGCCCGGGACGACTTGCCCCGCACAGCGGCTTCGACAGTTCGCGTACGGTGATGGCCGTCTGGAAACCTGCGGGATACATCTCCGCGACCTCGGGCATGTAAACGGCGTCAACCCCGCATTCTGCGGCGATGCGGCAGTCACGCTCCGGATCGCGGGGATAACGGTCAAGGTCCTCGTTCTTGCCGAACTGGATCGGATTCACGAAGATGGAGAGGACGAGGATGTCGGCCAGTTTGCGCCCCTCACGCAGGAGCGAGGCGTGGCCGTCGTGGAGAAAACCCATGGTCGGGACAAAGGCAATTGTTTTGCCTTCCCGCTTCCAGGAGCGGGCCGCCGACTGCATTTCACTGATGGTGGTGATCGTTTTCATTCATTTTTCCCATGCGCC
>CAZRPI010000016.1:8709-13487 GCA_964601865.1 uncultured Pelobacter sp.
AACGAGTGTTCCTCCGTGGGGAAGGCTCCTGACCTGACTTCCTCCACGTAACCGGCGACGGCGTCGGTGATGACCGGCGCCAGCTCGGCGTAGCGCTTGACGAATTTGGGCGTGTATTTCTCGCACAGGCCGAGGATGTCGTGTATTACCAGCACCTGCCCGTCGCAGTCGGGTCCGGCTCCGATGCCAATGGTCGGAATTGAGAGCTCTTCGGTGATGCGGGCGGCAAGAGCGGCCGGGATTCCCTCCAGCACGATGGAAAAAGCACCCGCGTCCTGGACTGCCAGGGCGTCAGCCATAATCCTTTCGGCCTGTTCCCTGCGGCCCTGTACCCTGTACCCTCCCATGCGGTGGATGGACTGGGGGGTCAGGCCGATGTGGCCCATGACCGGGATATCGATGGACGTGACCGACCTGATGATGTGTGATATGTTCACGCCCCCCTCGATCTTGACGGCCTGGGCGCCTCCCTCCCGGAGCATTCTGCCGCAGTTGTGGCGGGCCTCTTCGATGCTGACCTGATAGGACATGAAAGGCATGTCGGCAACCAGCAGGGCAAGGGGATTCGCGCGCGCAACGGCCCTGGTGTGATAGATCATTTCGTCCATGGTAACGCTGAGGGTGTTGTCGTAGCCCGAAAACACCACCCCGAGGGAGTCTCCCACCAGAATGGCGTCCACACCGCCGCTGTCCACGAGGCGGGCAAAGGGATAGTCGTAGGCGGTCATCATCGTGATCCTGCGCCCATCCTGTTTCATCTGCATGATTTCCGGAATGGTAATTTTTTTTCGCGTATTGGCCATCTCTTTTCCCCAAAAAAAAACGCGCTACAGGCGCGCGTGACGGGACAGGCTCTGCCATGGTCGGGCATGCCTGTGAGTTATTTCTCGTCCGTCCCGGTTCGCCGTGGAATCCGCGCGGTATGTGCCGTCCTGCTCCCAACCCGTTTCCAATCGGTTCCCTTGAGGGGTAACCGTTGCAAGTTGCGAATTCTATTTATATCAAAAAAAAGAATGTGATGCCAGAAAAAAAGTCTGCGCCACCCCTGGATTTAGAGCGGACAGGTGAGGTTCTTCATGGACTCCAACTCCCTGACCACATCCTTGCTCTGGTTTCGGCGCTGTTCCATCTTGTCGAACATTTCGTTCACCATGTTGCTCACCGACTCAACCGTCTGCCGTATCTGACGGCCGTCTTCCAGCTGCCGCGAAGTGGAATTAACCATTTCATGGGACATGTCCTTGATGGTCTCGACGGCCCGGACAATGCTCCGGGTCGCCTTGGCCTGGTCGGCGGATGAACCAAATATCCGGGAGGTCATGGAGCTGATCTCTTCCATGGATTTGGCAACAACTCTCACGCTGGCAACCTGTTCCTGGGTAGCCTGCTTGATCTGCTGGGTCATGGCCAGGGAGCAGAGCGAACGGTCGAATATGGCCTTCAGCGCTTCGCCCGTTGAGTGCCCCAGCTCGACCCCGCGCTGCACGAGATCCTTGCTGGCGGTGATGTTGCCCGCGGCGGTCCGCGATTCGGAGAGGATATTCTTGATGATATGGGCTATCTCTCCGGTGGATTGACCGGCCTGCAATGACAGGTTGCGGATTTCATCCGCCACCACTCCGAAGCTCTTGCCGTACTCCCCGGCCTGGGCGGCGATGATCGCGGCGTTCAGGGCCAGCAGGCTGGTGCGTTTCGTTATGTCATTGATCACGTTGACTATGTTTTCGATCCGGGTGCTGTTCTCCACCAGTTGGGTGATGGCCGTGTATGAGAGTTCAACCGAGGACTGGATGTCCGCGAGCGAATTGATGGCTTCGGTGACAACCGCGATACTCTCGTCCGCCCCGGACTTCACCTGGCTGGAAACCTCGTGGGAAACCGCGGCGTTCTGCTCCACGTTGTTGATGGCGTGGTTTATCTGTTCCATGGCTGACGCGCAATGCTGGACAATGCCGGACAGGTGGTCCAGGTTTCTGGTAACCTGCTCGATGGCGATGGATATTTCGTTGACTGCCGTGCTGGTCTCGTCAACCGATGCCATGACCCCCTCGGATGCGGAGGAGATGGTGGCGGAACCGTCGACAACGGAACCGGTGGCCTCTTTCAGGTCCATGACGCAGTGGGAGTACTGCTTGCGGCTGCTGAGCAGAAAGGCAAAGGAGTTTTCCATCTCGCTGGTCAGAGCATCGATTGAGGTCAGCAGGTTGATGCGCGTTATGGCCGACGCCACCTGGTCCGCAAACAGCATGATCGTATCCACGTCGGATTCGTTCAGGGCCCGCTTGCTGTTTTTGTTGTCGATGCCGAAGGCGCCGATGGCTTCGTTTTTAACTATGATGGGGCAGAGGATGAAACTCCTGGAACGCAGCGGCGCCTGGCGGCTGTAAGGCTCCTGTATCTGGTAATCCCCGGGAAAGCGCGAGATATCGTCGACCAGGTACGGCTTCCTGTCAATAAGGCATTTGTAGATGACGCCGATAGAGGGGGTGAGCGGCAGGGTTACTCCGGTAATATCGAAGCTGTCCGTGCCGGTGGCCGTGACGAAGCGAATCCGGTTGTCACTGCAGGTCATGAGGATGTTGACCCGTTCATACCCCAGGATGTCGTGCAGGCTCTCGGCGCAGAGGAGAAGGACCTCTTCCAGGTTCAGCGAAACCTGGATCTTGCTGCTGATCTGATGAAAGTGCTTGATGTTCTTTTCCAGCACCTGGTAGCGGTTTTCGAACATGTCCCTCTGGGAAGCTACCCTGGCGCGCAGTGTTTCCAGTTCCTCCGCCTGTCTCCCCAGTCCGTCGTCGCGGGAACCGATCAGAAATCCGAGGAAGGCGAGGGTAATCGCGGCACCGGCTCCCAGGTAGGTGTACAGTGAAAGGAGTTCACCGCTCAGGGGGATGTCCGCCATGATCCGGGTGAGAAACTGGCGGTTCCCGTCGGCAAACAGCAGGGCTCTGATGATGGCCCAGCCGATGGGGGCGCAGAGACCGAGAAGGAAACCGGACAGGGCATAGAGGGTGGAATGCTTTGGCGGACGGGCGCTTTTCATGGGGGCGGGGTCCCCTATCTCTCCGAGGCGAGTTTTTCATCGATGGAGTTGTGGATCTCTTCCATCACCTTTTCGGCGTCTTTCATGTTGTACGAGATGATGTTTTTCAGATGGGTGTACGAGTCCAGCTCGATTTTTTCAAAAGCGAAACCGAGACCGTCCTCCTGAACCCGGCGTACCCTGCCGTTGAAACAGACCGATATGACGGGGTCCGACCCTTCCAGCAGGATGGTGATTTCCACCGGCTGGCCAACGGGAAGCTGCTCACCCGTGACCAGAAACATGCCGTTCATACTGAGGTTTTCCACCCTGCCGTGGAACTGGCGCTCTTCCGTCTTAACGGTGGCGTAGACCCTGAACCTGACGCGGGAGAATTTTCTCGTATTCATGGAATCAGCTCCTATGTTGCCTGCAAAATCAAGTTTGCCCCTCTATACCTGCCGCGGTCCGTGACGGCGGACGTAAAACGTCCGGTTCAAGCGCGGAATACACTCTGTAACGCATACCATGTTAATCTGGCCGAATCAAGTGAGTAAGCGTTGACCTCAATCCGGGACGCCTCCACGCCTCCGCAAGTCCGGAAGGCCTCTGCCTCTGCGTTCAAGAAGATTACAGGCTGCCCGACGGAGGGCGGACGGAGTGAACGGTCTGTAACCACACGGCGGCGGACGGGCCCCGGCTCTTCCGGAAACTCACGGCGTTACGGCATCACGGATTCAGGCTTGACTCCTGCCGCCCCGGGGAGTGTCCGCGCGGTTTTGCTTGTCACGGGGAAAGAGTAACGGTATTCTTCCGAGGTTTGTTCCTGTATGGCGGAACCCGCGGCATCGCCGGGCAGCAGCCGGTATTCATATCATGTTATAGAAGGAGAGCTCCCAGTGTTAAGTGCAAAAAGTAAGAACCTGCGGATCTGGTTGACAAGGACCCTCAAGAATGCTCCGCCCACCTCGGTTCAGCAGGCGCGGGCGATTGTCGAGGCCGGCGCCTCACAGGCCGTCCTGCCCCCCGGGACCAGCGTCGAAGAGGTCTTGACCGGCGCGATCCCGTCCGAATGGGTGCGCGCCTCCAATGCCGGCGCGGACAGAGTGATCCTGCATCTCCATGGTGGTGGCTATACGAAATGTTCGGCCAGATCGACCCGGTTGACGGCGGCCCAGATCTCGGCCGCCGCGGAATGCGGCGTGCTGGTCGCGGATTACCGCCTGGCGCCGGAAAATCCCTTCCCGGCCGCCCTGGAGGATGCTCTGTCCGCCTACCGCTGGTTGCTCGGTCAGGGCTTCAGGCCCGAGGACATCGTCCTTCTCGGCGATTCGTCCGGAGGCGGTCTGGCGCTCTCGACCCTGGCAACCCTGCGGAAGGAGGGCGACAAGCTTCCCTGCGCCGTGGTCCTGCTCTCCCCCTGGGCCGACCTGGGGTGCACCGGAGAATCCATAACCGGCCGCGCCGAAGCCGACCCCTGGATGACCGAACAGGCATGCCGGGAGTGCGCGGAAATGTACGCGCCGGGAATGGACCTGAAAAACCCCTTGATTTCGCCGGTTTTTGCCGATTTGAGCGGTCTGCCGCCAATGCTGATCCAGGTCGGAACGGATGAGATCCTCCTGGATGATTCACTGCGGCTGGCGGAGAACGCGAAGGCGGCCGGAGTGGATGTAACGCTGGATATATGGGAGGGGATGTGGCACGTGTGGCACTACTTCGCTCCCGGCCTCCCCGAGGGGGTTCAGGCCATCAA
>CAZRPI010000016.1:13587-32161 GCA_964601865.1 uncultured Pelobacter sp.
GTCACCAGGTTGCTCAACCGGGTGAGGTTGACGCCGATCAGCCCCTGCTGGGCGCTGTAGAGGGAGCGCTGGGAATCCAGTACGTCCAGGTAGCTGGAGATGCCGCCCCGGTAGCGGGCCTGGGAGAGGCGGTAGCTCTCGGAGGTCGCCTGGACGAGCGATTGCTGCGCTTCCATCTGTTCCGTCACGGTTCCGTTCTGGGCCAGGGCGTCGGCCACCTCCCTGAAGGCCGTCTGGATTGCCTTTTCATACTGGGCAAGATAGATGTCCCGGTCACGCTCCGCCGCGGTGAGAGAGGCTCTGTTCCTGCCGTAGTCGAATATGGGGAGCGTGAACTGCGGCGCGAAGCCCCAGGCGAAGGAACCGGGGGTGAAGAGCCCGGACAGCTGGTCGCTGGAGGTGCCGATGCTGGTGTTCAGGGTGACCCGGGGAAATAATGCCGCGCGGGCCGCGCCGATGTTGGCGTTGGCGCCCTTGAGCAGATGTTCCGCCTCCATGATGTCCGGCCGGCGCTGGAGAACATCGGACCGGATGCCGGCCGACAGTTCCCGGATGGTTCCGACCGAGTCGAATCCGGCCGGCAGAAGATCCGCCGGCACCGGGGCTCCTACGACCAGGGTGAGCAGGTTTTCATCCTGGGCGACCTGATTCGTATAACGGGCCACATCCACCCGCGCCGAATCCACACTGGTCTGGGCCTGACGCAGATCCAGCTCCGAGGAGGCACCGACGGAAAAGCGGCTTTTGATCAGGTGGTAGGACGTCCGCTGGCTCTCCAGGGTGTCTTTAGCCAGCTTGAGCCGTTCACGGTCGGCGGACAGGGTCAGGTAGTTGTTGGCCACCTCCGCCACCAGGCTGATCTGCGTGCTGCGGCGCGCCTCCTCGGTTGCCAGGAACTGTTCCAGCGCCTGATCCTTCAGGCTCCGCACGCGGCCCCAGAAATCCACCTCGTAGGTGCTGAGCCCCAGGCTCAGGCTGTAGCTGTGTGAGGTTACGGCATGGGCAGTTCCGGCAACATCCGCCGGAGTGCGCTGGATGCTCACGCTGCCGTCGGCGTTGATGGTCGGCAGGAGATCGGCGCGCTGGATCCGGTACTGGGCGCGGGACTTCTCCACGTTCAGCGCGGCCACCCGCAGGTCGCGGTTATTGGCGAGCGCCATGGCAATGAGCTTCTGCAGTTGGGGATTAACGAAGAACCGATCCCATTTCAGGTCAATAGCAGTGTCTTTCGCCCTGTCGGGGCTGCCGCCGTATGCCGGTCCGGTCGGCCATGCCGCGGGAACCGGCGCCTCCGGCCTCGTGTAGCGCGGCGCCATGGTGCAGCCGGCCATACAGACGATGCCGATGCCTGTGATTATCATTCTGCCGATCATGTCAGTTGGCCTCCGGTGGAGTGGAGTGTTCCGATTTTTCGATGGAATCCCGGTATTTTCTCCCGAAGATGCGGGAGATCAGGACGAAGAAAAACGGGATGAAGAACAGGTCGATGAAGGTGGCCGAGATCATTCCGCCGGTTACGGCCGTGCCGATCGCGTTCTGCGCCCCGGAGCCCGCGCCCTTGGTGAGGGCCAGCGGCAATGTGCCGAAGAAAAATGCCAGGGATGTCATGATGACCGGGCGGAGACGGATCTTGACGGCGGCAAGGGTGGCCTCCATCATGCCCAGGCCGTGGTGCATCTGCTCCTTGATGAACTGGATGATCAGAATGGCGTTTTTGGTCGAAAGCCCCATGGTGGTGAGGAGCCCGATCTGCAGGTAGATGTCGTTGGACAGCCCGCGCAGGGTTGTGGCCGTCACGGCGCCCACGATGCCCAGCGGCAGCATGAGCATGTTGACGAAGGGGATGGTCCAGCTTTCGTACAGGGCGGCCACGCAGAGGAACACGACCAGCAGCGAGATGGCGTACAGCGCCGGGGCCTGGGCGCCGGACTGCCGTTCCTCATAGGAGAGGCCGGTCCACTCGTAACCGATTCCCGCGGGGAGTTTCGAGGCCATCAGCTCCAATTCTCTCATGGCATCGCCGGAGCTCAATCCCGGCGCCGCCTGTCCCTGAATCTCGGCGGAGGGGATACCGTTGTACCGTTCGAGACGGGGGGATGCGTACTCCCAGCGGGCATTGGAGAAGGCCGAGAACGGCACCATGTCTCCCCGGTCGTTTTTGATGTACCACAGGCCGACATCCTCCGGCAGCATCCGGTACCTGGCGTCGGACTGGAGATAGACCTTCTTCACGCGCCCCTTTTCCAGAAAGTCGTTGACATAGCTGCTCCCCCAGGCAGTGGAGAGGAGGTTGTTGATATCCGCAAGTGAAACCCCCAGGGCGCCCGCCCGCACGTCATCGATATCCAGCTTGAACTGGGGGGTGTCATCCTGGCCGTTGGGCCGCACCGCGATCAGGTTCGGGTTCTTCATGGCCATGCCCAGAAGCTGGTTGCGCGCCTCCATCAGCTTGTCGTGCCCGAGGCCGCTGCGGTCCTGGAGCTCGAAATCGAAGCCGTTGGCCTGCCCCAGCTCAATTACCGCCGGTGGCGTAAAAGCGAAGGCCCGGCCATCCCTGATCCTGGAAAAGGCCGCCATGGCCCGGCCCGCCACTGCGTCCGCCCGCAGTTCCGGACTCTTGCGAACCTTCCAGTCCTTGAGTTTGACGAAGGCCATTCCCAGGTTCTGGCCCCGGCCGGCAAAACTGAAACCGGTGACCCCCAGAACCGACTCTATGGCCTTGTTGTCTTTTTCGAGAAAGTGACGCTCGATCTCTTCAATCACCTTGAGGGTCCGATCCTCGGTGGCGCCGGCCGGCAACTGCACCTGGCAGAAGATAAGCCCCTGATCTTCGTCCGGCAGGAAGGCGGTGGGCATGCGGAGAAAGAGGAACACCATGGCAGCCACGATGGCCGCGTAGACCAGAAGATAACGCAACGTCTTCTTGAACATCCGGGCGACGATGGACTGATACTCGTGGGAGCCCCGTTCGAACCACTTGTTGAACCAGCGGAAAAACCTGGTAAACCAGGGGAACCAGCTGTGCTCCGCCGCCATGTGCCCCTTTTCCACCGGCCTCAAGAGGCTGGCGCAGAGCGCCGGCGTCAGAATCATGGCCACCAGAACGGAGAGGATCATGGATGAGACGATGGTGATGGAAAACTGCCGGTAGATGACGCCGGTCGAGCCGCCAAAGAAGGCCATGGGTATGAATACCGCCGACAGGACGAGGGCGATCCCCACCAGGGCGCCGGTGATCTGCCCCATGGATTTTATGGTGGCCTCCCTGGGAGAAAGGCCCTCCTCGCTCATGATCCGCTCCACGTTCTCGACGACAACGATGGCGTCGTCAACCAGGAGGCCGATGGCCAGAACCATGGCGAACATGGTCAGGGTGTTGATGGAAAAACCGCTGGCCGACAGTACCCCGAAGGTCCCCAGCAGAACGACCGGCACCGCGATTGTCGGGATCAGGGTGGCCCGTATGTTCTGGAGGAAGATGAACATGACCACGAACACCAGGAATATGGCCTCGACCAGGGTTTGTACTACCTCTTCGATGGAGATCTTGACGAACGGAGTGGTGTCGTAGGGGTAGATCACCCTCATGCCGTGCGGGAAATACTTTGACAGCTCCGCCATCTTCGCCTTGACCCGCTCGGCCGTATCTAGGGCG
This sequence comes from uncultured Pelobacter sp., assembly GCA_964601865.1. Classification (GTDB taxonomy): domain Bacteria; phylum Desulfobacterota; class Desulfuromonadia; order Geobacterales; family Pseudopelobacteraceae; genus Pseudopelobacter. The sequence goes on from CAZRPI010000016.1 coordinate 17,243, forward strand.
TTGGCGCCCGCCGCCAGCCTGATCGCCAGTGCGGAGGTGGGTTTCTTGTTATAACGGGCCGAAACATCGTAGTTCTCCGTGCCGATCCTGCAGTCGGCCACGTCCCGCAGCCTGACCGTGGAGCCGTCGTTGTTGGCGCGAAGGATGATATTCTCGAACTCTTCCGTGGTCTTGAGCAGGGTGCGGGCGGTTATGGTGGCGTTCAGCTGCTGTCCCTGTTCCGATGGCTTGCCGCCGATCTGGCCGGCTGAAACCTGGGCGTTCTGGGCCTGAATCGCATTGCTGACATCGGCGGGGGTCAGTTTGTAGTTGTTCAGCCGGTCCGGTTTCAGCCAGATGCGCATGGCGTTCTGCGTACCGAACACCTGCACCTCGCCGACCCCCTCAACCCGGCTGATGATGTCCTGGATGTTGGCCACCATGTAGTCGGTCAGCTCGTAGCGGGTCATGGATTCATCTTCGGAAACCAGACCCAGGACGATCAGGAAGTTCTTGGTGGATTTGACGACGGCAATCCCCTGTTTCTGAACCACCTGGGGGAGGATGGGGGTGGCCAGCTGCAATTTGTTCTGCACCTGTACCTGAGCCATGTTCGGGTCCGTCCCCGCCTTGAAGGTCAGGTTGATGGCCACGGAACCGCTCGAATCGCTGGTAGAGGACATGTAGATCAGGTTGTCGATACCGTTCATCTTCTGCTCGATGACCTGGGTAACCGTGTCCTGAACGGTCTGCGCCGAAGCACCCGGATATGAGGCGTTGATGGTGATCTGCGGCGGCGCGATCAGCGGATACTGGGAAACCGGCAGGGTCTTGATCGCAAGCAGGCCGGCCAGCATGATGATGATGGCGATGACCCAGGCAAAGACCGGGCGATTGATGAAAAACCTGGACATGGGGAAAACTCCTTACTTCCTGACGGTTGCCGGCTGTGGCGCGGCTGCGGGCGACGCCTTCGGCGCGGCCCCGAAAGGTACGCACTTGACCGCGGCTCCCGGTTTCGCATTCTGGATCCCTTCCACGATGACGCGCTCGCCCCCCTTCAGCCCTTCGGCGACCAGCCAGTTGTCCCCGACGGTCCGGACGACCCTGACGGCCCGCTGCTCCACCCTGTCTCCGGAGCCAACCACCATAACGATTGCATCACCCTTCGGGTTGCGGGTAACCCCACGCTGCGGCACGAGGAGCGCCTGTTCGCTCACCCCCTCCTCCACGATGGCGCGGACGAACATGCCGGGGAGCAGGGTCTGCTTCGGGTTGGGGAAGATCGCCCTCAGGGTGACGGAGCCGGTGCTCTGCTCAACGGTTACTTCCGAGAATTTCAGGACGCCCGGTGTCGGATAGGCGCTGCCATCCTCAAGGAAAAGCCTGACCCGGGCCTGACTCGCGCTCCCGTTCTTCAACAGGCCGCTGGCCAGGTTCCGCTTCAGTTTCAGCAGTTCGGCGTTGGACTGGGTAACATCCACATACATGGAGCCCAGGAACTGGATCGTAGCCAGCGCCGCGGTCTGATTGGCGGTCACCAGCGCGCCGTTGGTGACGGTTGAACGCCCGATCCGGCCGGAAATGGGGGCCGCAACCCTGGTGTAAGCCAGGTTGATACGGGCGGACTCAACCGAGGCCCTGCCCGCTTCCACATCCGCCTCGGCCTGTTTCAGCGCCGCATGGGCATCGTCGTACTCCTGCTTGCTCACGGCGTTGATCCTGACCAGCTCATGGTAGCGGTTCTCCTTGAGGCGGGCGGTGACCAGGGCCGCCCCGGCCCTGGAGAGCGAAGCCCTGGCGCTGGCGTAGGTGGCTCGATAGGGCGCGGGGTCTATCTGGTAAAGCGCCTGCCCTGCCCTGACATCGGTTCCCTCGGTAAACAGGCGTTTCTGGATGATGCCATTCACCTGGGGCCGGACCTCGGCCGTGAGGCAGGCGGAGGTGCGGCCGGGCAGTTCCGTGGTAAGAGTTACCCGCTGGGGCTGGATGACGACGACCCCCACTTCCGGGGGAGGGGGCGGCCCGGTTTTAGCGGCGTTCTTGGACTTGCCGCAGCCGTTGAGCAGGGAACCTGCCACAATGAGGGCAACGGCGGTGACGGACCTGATAGTGCGTGAGAGATGCATGACTGATACCTCAATGCTCAGAAATTGAAAACAGAATGAATACTCATTCCTTAAAACGGTAAAATATCGCCCATCCGCGATCCGGATCGGGGACGCGGCGCCGTTTCAGCGTCTGACCGCGTCCCAGCAGGCCTCGATAATCCCCCGGATCATGTTCTCGTCCACTTCGACAAAGCCCAGGATATGATCTCTGGCAACGGAGACCACCGGACCGAAAAAGAGGTCGAACAGAATCAGGAGAGGGAAATTCTTCAGAATCTGCTGCTCCACCCCCAGTTCGAACAGTTCCTTGATCACGTCACAACCGCCGGCCGATCCCTCCATCAGCTTGTCGCGGCGGAACTCGATACCGTAAGGTGAGTTGTGAAACTGCTCAAGATAGCGAAAGTTCAACGGACAGGCGATAAAATGGCGTAACAGCGTTGTCCCGAGATGGAGGAAGCGTTCCCGGAACGGCTTTTCCGGCGAATAGTCTTTTTGCAGAATCATTGAGATATGTTTCTCAATTTCCCGGTACAGTTCGTTGATCAGCACATCCCTGTTTTCGAAGTAGCGATAGATCGTTCCGGCGCCCACGCCGGCACGTTCGGCGATCATGGCCATGGGGGCGCCGTGAAAACCCTGCTCGGCCAGCAGTTCCAGGGCGGCCCGGAGAATCTCGTCACGTTTATCCGGTTTTGACATGGCTTCTCCTTGGAATGAACATTCATTCCAAGGTACAGGTGAGATGGCGGGGTGTCAAGGGGTTTTTCATGAAAGTCAGGAAACCGGAACCGCGATCCCTGAAGGATTCCTTCGGATGGTTTCCCGTGGCTGCTTTTCCGGAGTTGCTTTGTTGACCGCTTTACTCAATCATCGTGTTGACATTTGGGGCGACACTCTATATGTTCATATCTCTGCTGAAAATTGCCGTCAGCATTACCGGGAAGAGGTTCCGGTTTCGCGGCTCCGGCCCGGGAGGACTGCTCCCGTGTCCGGGTCATCAATGCGCGGGATATTTCCGGAGCGGCCCTGATTACACGGCGTGTCCGGTGGTAAACAATCAACAAAGGAGAATGGAGCATGAGAGAAGAAGTTGTGAGGGTTCTTGAGCAGGTGCGCCCTGCCCTGCAGGCTGATGGCGGTGATGTGGAACTGGTCGACGTGACTGCCGACGGCATTGTCAAAGTGCGCCTGAAGGGTGCTTGCGGCAGTTGCCCGATGTCGACCATGACCCTCAAGATGGGTATCGAGCGCGCCGTTAAGGAACAGGTTGCCGGCATCAAGGAAGTGGTTCAGGTCTTCTGACGTTGCCTTCCAGGCAGTCGCCCGACCCCGTCCGATGCGTCAGACGGGGTTTTTTGATTTGCTGACCCCGTAACGCCTGAAGAACGCTTGAGGGCGGGCGGGGGATGACATTCACACCTCGATCCTGAACTCGGCGCCACCGGGGATATTGCGCCCCGTAAGTTTCCCCCCCATGTTCTTCTCGATGATGGTTTTGGACATGAACAGCCCCACCCCTGTTCCTGCCTGCGGCCCCTTGGTGGTGAAATAGGGATCGAAGATCTTCCCCCTGATCTCCTCGGGTATGCCGCCGGCGTTGTCAACAATCGTAACCACCGCCCTCTCGCCCTCGCTGAATATCATGATCGTCACCCTGGGATCTTCGGTGGCCCGCTCCATTAAAACATCTCTGGCGTTGTTCAGGATATTGAGGAGGACCTGCGCAAATTCATTGCGATACCCGTAGATGACCGGATCATGACGGACCACAACGTCGATGCCGATGCGCCGGTTCCTGAAGCTGTCTTTGATAAGTGACAGCGTACTGTCAACGGTTTCGCGAACCCTGAAGCTGGTTTTTTCCTTGTGGGGCCTGAAAAAGTATCTGAAATCATCAATGGTCTTGGACATGTGCTGGATGATGTCCATGGCCTGCAACACGGTTTGCCCCAGGAACTCGCCGGTGAGTTCACCGGAATCGTGAAAATAGGGCAACTGCTGGATAATGAGTCCGAGATTGTTGAGCGGCTGGCGCCACTGGTGAGCGATATTGCCGATCATCTCCCCCATTGCCGCCAGGCGGCTCTGCTGGATGAGCATCCGCTCCTTTTCACGAAGGGCTTCCACCGCCTGCAACCGTTCGATGGTCTCCTGCCGCAAGGCCCGCTCCGCCGCGCGGCGCTCGGTGATGTCGCGAAAATACCAGACCTTACCGAAGTATCTCCCGTCGGCTCCCAGCATCGGCGCCGAATACCTGTCTAAAACCCTCCCGTCCTTCAGATGGATCTCTTCCCAGCTCCTCTCCTCACGGTTCTGATAGAGTTCACGCACCCGCGCCAGGAATCCTTCCCTGTCGGCCACCCTCGACACAGCCAGTTCCAATAGAGGTGCCTCGTCACCGGCTTGCGCCAGTTGCGGCGGGATCCCCCACAACTCAAGAAAGCGCCGGTTGTAGGATATGATACCGTGATCTCCGTCAACAACGAGAATGCCGTCGATATAGGTCTCGTTCTGCGTCGAAAGGATGAGGTTCTTGAACTCCAGCTCCTGCGTCCGTTCCGCCACCAGCTTTTCAAGTTCTTCGTTCAGCTTCTTCAACCCATCCTCGGCCCGCTTGCGCTGTAACACCTCGACAATCGCCGGCGCCAGGTTTTCGAGTGCTTCCTGCTCCTCCCGGCAATAACCTCCGCCGCGGTTGGCAACGGCAATCATGCCGATGATTTTTTCGCCGTCCTTCAGGGGCGCACCGAGAAACGCCGTAAGGGGAGGATGCCCCTCGGGCAGGCCGATGCTGTCCGGGTGTGACGCGGGGGCATTGGTGAACAGCGACGCGCCGTCCAGGAGCACCCTGCCGTAGACGCCGCGGATATGGAAGATGGCAGGCGACCCGGGATTCCCGGCCCGGTCGTACATGGCGCAGGCGTCCCATCCGGCCCCACTGATGACAATGTCGTGAAACTCTCCGCGGGCGCCGGTTTCGCCGATGAAGCCGAAGCGGCTGGCAGTGATCTCCTGCGCGACCCTGAGACAGGCTTCGGCCAGTTCATGTTCGGTCCGGCAGTGAAGCGCCTCCTTGAAGACGGTGTTGATCCCCATCAGGAGGGCGTTCCGTCCGGCAATCGCCTCCTCGGCCCGTTTGCGCTCGCTGATGTCGGTGATGAAGGAGTAGTAGTACAGCGGAGTCCCTTCCGGGTCGGTGACGAGATGGACCAGGAGTTCGATGGGTACGCGGCTGCCGTCCTTCCTGATGATTTCCTTCTCATACCTGACCGGTCTGCCGGTCAGGTGGAGCTCGTGAAGTTTCTCCCGCTCCATCTGCCACCATGCGGGGGGGGTGTGCGTCCTGATCCAGTCGTTTGCCCTCAGTTCATCGGCGGTATAGCCGGTCAGCCGCTCAAGCGCATTGTTGGCAAGCCCCATCCTGCCGTCCGGATAACTCTGCCCGAACGGCTGGGCGGCATGCCGGACGATGTCCGCCAGGAACTCGTTCTGCTGCTGGCTGCTGCGCAGTGAACCCATCAGGGCGTCGCGTTCAGCCAGTGAACGGGCCAGCTTTATGTTGCTGTAGCTGAGTTTGGAGATCAGTGCGACAAACTTGGTGAAATAATCCATGCCGCTTTCGACCGATTTCCTGCTCAGGCGCGGCACCGCCGCGAGCGCGGCCATGTAATCCGCCTCGTCGAAGCCGTAGCGAACCGCCTGGGAGCGGAGCGCTCCGTAGTCCGGCTGCTCGTCATTGAAAAAAAACTGCCCCATGAAGAGGTTGCCGAGACTTTTGCCTCCTACGACGATCGGGGTGGCGATATCCCACATGTTGTTCCTGCATTTGTACAGCCTGAACTCTCCCTCCGGGATGCCCGCCGAGAGCCGGGTGTCGCTTTCGATGCAGTTTCTGAGGGTTTCGGGATGCATCCGGTGGAATTTCGTGCAGATATCCTGCCACCCCACCCCGATCAGCACGTTGCCATCCACATCGGTCAGCGCCATGGGAATACGGGTGAGGCTGTAAAAAACATCCATGAGCGCCTGGATTTCCCCGATGTTTATGATGTCGGACAGGCTCAGATTTCCGATATCGCCTTCAGGAGTGAGAATGCTCTCCAGTTTCAGCCTGACACGCTGTTCGCTTTCGCGCAGGGCTTCCTCCGCCAGTTTGCGCTCCGTAATGTCTATGAAGGCGCCGATGGCGCCGCGCGGCCGGCCGCAGCCGTCCAGCAGCGGTACGGCATTACCGAACATCGTAAGGACGGTCCCGTCGGCGAAGACCCGCTCAAACTCGTAATCCCTGACCTCTCTCCCCCGGGCGGCCATCTGGACCGGCAGCTGGTCGGCCGGAATTTCACGTCCGTTCCTCATCAGGGTAAAGCTGGTCGGCTGCTCGGAAAAGGGGGCCGATTTGGAAAAATTGGCGGCGACGGGCAGCCCGGTCATTTCACGGGTGAAACGGCTGCCTGAGATGCGGCGGCACTCCGCGTCATGGGCGATGAGGACCGCCGCCGGCACCGCATCCATGAGCGCCGCGATCTCCGCCCTGTGCCGTTCCGCGTCGTCCCGGGCCGCAAGCAACTCCTCCTCCGCCTTCCTGCGGCCGGTAATGTCGCTGACCGCCAGCCGGCACTCTTCACCGGAGTCGCAGAGCTTGGCCTCAACCTGCGCGAAGAGCGGCGGATGTCCCTCTTTCCGGAATACGACCTCGCAGGTTTCCCCGCCGGCGTTCGAGAAGACCCTCGCAAGAAATTCATGGAAAATCGCCAGGGACTCGTCGGAGAGGAAGGGATCCAGGCGGGTGTGAATCAGCGAGGAGCGGTCAACAGCCAGGAAGTCCGCGCCGGTGCGATTGGCGGAACGGATAACCCCCTCCCGATCCAGATAGAAGTATCCCAGCGGAGCGGAGTCATATAGATCTGAGACCAGTTGCCGGAGCGCCTCCATGGTTTGACCGTCATCCCGGTCCCCTGGAATGGTTTCGTTCCGCCGGAAGGTGGAGTGCTCGTCTCCAAGTAACCGCAAGATCGAGGAGCAGGGGGTTGATCCTTTATTTTTTCCCATTGCGTATTTTCCGTTTCACTGCGTTTTGACATGCCTGTGGCTGCAGAAACAGATGCTTTTCCGGCAGTGGTCCAGTTGCGGTGCGGTGACGGATAGGGTTGTGAGGACGTAGCCGCGTATGAGGATGGCCCGGTCATGAGCATGAACTGCACAAAGATAAGAAACAGGCGGGGGAAAATGCAACCAGATTTTTTGGCGCATACCGCTTTTGGACTTGGAAGCGGATTTTCCGTGGGTATCGCCGGGAAGAAATCTCCTGCCGGGCGTATTTCAGGGCCGAGGTGAAGCCTGAGGGTTTCATCTCATCATTCCAATTCCGTCTTGACAACCCGGCAAAATTGTCCTCTAATGTCCTTTATTGTCCAAAGCAAGACAAAAATAGCCCAAGAGAGAGAAATGAATCTTACGGTAAAAGACGCAGCCAAACTCTTCGAAGTGTCTGAAAAAACCATATATCGCTGGATTAAGCAGGAATCGATTCCGGCCTACCGCATCAACGACCAGTACCGTTTCAGCCGGGCCGAGCTTCTGGAGTGGGCCACGGCACGGCGGATCGCGGTGGCGGCCGAGGTCTTCCGCGAGCCGGTGGAAGGCCCCCTCCCCACGCTGAGCGGGGCGCTGGAGGCGGGCGGGGTTTTTTACCGGCTGGAGGGGGAAAGCCGGGACGCGGTCCTGGCCAATGTGGTCCAGCACCTCAGACTTCCGGATGAGGTGGACCGGGACTTCCTGTACCGGGTCCTGGTGGCCAGGGAAGAGATGGAGTCCACCGGCATCACCGAGGGGATCGCCATCCCCCATGCGCGCAACCCGATCCTCCAGTATGTGAGCAAGCCCACCGTTACCCTCTGTTTCCTGGAAAAACCGGTGGATTTCAAGGCCCTCGACGGCAAGCCGGTCCACACCCTCTTTACCCTGGTCACCCCCACGGTCAGGTCCCATCTCCACCTGCTTTCGCGGCTCGCCTATGCGCTGCGCAACCCGGATTTTCTGGATGTCATAAGGCGCCAGGGGCTGCGGGAGGAGATCCTGCAGGCGGCCCGCAAGGTCGAGGACGAAATCAGGCAAAAAACCTCGGCCCGCGGCGGGGAGGAGCGCTGACCCATGTCCTTCCTGTTTGTCTCGCTGCTGCTTCTCCTCGCCGGCGGCTTCGGCGCCCTTGCTTCACGTAACGCCCGGACCGCCACCTGCCTCGGGGTAACGGCCGCGGTCGCGGGATGCGTCACGGGTCTGATTCCGGCGGTCTCCATCGCCTTCGGACTCTCCCCGACCGAGGCGTACCGGGCGGAGTGGAACGTGCCGTTCGGCTCCTTCTCCGTTGCAATCGATCCCCTCTCCGCCTTCTTCCTCATCCCGACGTTCCTGCTCTGCGCCCTGGCGGCCGTGTACGGCAGCGGGTACCTGCTCGCCTACCGGGAGAAAAAATCCCTGGGAAGTTCCTGGTTTTTCTTCAACCTCCTGGCGGCCAGCATGGCCCTGGTGATCACGGCGCGAAACGGCGTCCTCTTCCTGATGGCGTGGGAGGTGATGGCGCTCGCCTCGTTCTTCCTGGTCACCTTCGAGGACGAAATGGAGAACGTCCGCGAGGCGGGCTGGATCTACCTGGTGGCAACGCACATCGGGACGGCCTTCCTGCTGGTCTTCTTCATACTGCTCGGAAACGGGGCCGGTTCCCTGGATTTTGATAAATTTCCCGTGGCCGCAGGCCCATCCATGGCCGGGCTTCTGTTTGTGCTGGCCCTGATCGGGTTCGGGGCAAAGGCCGGATTCATGCCGATGCACGTCTGGCTCCCCGAGGCCCATCCCGCCGCGCCGAGCCACGTTTCGGCGGTCATGTCCGGCGTGATGATCAAGACCGGTATCTACGGGATTCTCAGGACAATGACGTTTCTGGGCCCCCCTCCGGCATGGTGGGGGTGGCTGATGATCGGGGTAGGTCTTTCATCCGGCATCCTGGGAGTCCTGTTCGCCCTGGCCCAGCACGACCTCAAACGGCTTCTCGCCTATCACAGCGTGGAGAATATCGGCATCATCACCCTCGGCTGCGGCGTCGGTCTCCTGGGAATCAGCTCCGGCTCCACAACCATGATCGTATTCGGGTTCGGCGGCGCATTGCTGCACGTGGTGAACCACGCCCTGTTCAAGGGACTCCTCTTTCTCGGCGCGGGCGCGGTGCTCCATGCGGCCGGGACTAGGGAGATGGATCACCTGGGAGGGCTCATCAAGCGGATGCCGTGGACCGGCGCCACCTTTCTGACCGGCGCCGCCGCGATTTCTGGGCTGCCGCCGCTGAACGGCTTCGTGAGCGAATTTCTGATCTACCTCGGTGCCTTCAGGGGGAGCGTATCCTTCGGCTTCATATCGGCGGTCCCGTGCCTGGCCGTCATTGCCGGTCTGGCTCTGATCGGCGGTCTGGCGGCCGCGTGCTTTGCCAAGGCCTTCGGTATCGTCTTCCTCGGCGAGCCGCGCAGCCATCATGCGGAGCATGCCCATGAGGCTGGGCCCGCGATGCTGCTCCCGATGCTGGCGCTGGCGGGTGGATGCCTGGCAGTCGGTCTTGCCGGGCCGTGGATAATCTCCATGCTGTCGCCGGTCGTGGCACAGGTCGGACGGCTGCGGACGGAACAGGTCGGTCAGGGTGCCGATTTCGCCGCGTCCATGCTGGCCTCCGTTGTCGGCGTGACCGCTGCCCTGCTGCTCCTGGTCGTCGCGCTGGTCACTGTGCGGAAGACTCTCCTGGCCGGGCGCGAGACGGCGCAATCTCCAACCTGGGATTGCGGTTACATCGCACCATCCCCCCGGATGCAGTACACCGCCTCTTCATTCGCCCAGCCCCTGACCCATCTCTTCGGACTGTTTCTCCAGTCGCGACGGGTCGGGTCGCCTCTCCGGGGGCTGTTCCCGAATGAGGTCACATTTGCCTCCGAAACACCGGACCTGTTCCGTGAATGGATGTTCCGGCCGTTGTTCAGCGCCGTCTCACGGACCATGGCCGGGGCGAAATGCCTGCAGCAGGGGCGCGTGCAGCTCTATGTCCTGTATATCGTGGTAACGCTGCTGGCGCTCATGCTCTGGAAACTCGGATAAGCCCATGGATATTTCAGCTGTTTCAATCGTTCATCTTTTGCTCGGACTCCTGCTTGCCCCCCTTATGAACGGCGTCATCAGCCGGACCAAGGCGTTCTTCGCCGGGCGCAGGGGGGCACCCCTGCTCCAGCCCTACTTCGACCTGCTCAGGCTGCTCCGCAAAGGAGCAGTATACAGCAGGACGACCTCATGGGTGTTCCGGGCCGGTCCGCTGGTCGGGCTGGCGTCATTCCTGGCCGCGCTGGCGCTCCTGCCGTTCGGCGGCGCTCCCGCGCTCATCGTGTTTCCCGGGGATATCTTCCTCTTCGCCTATCTGCTGGGGCTGGCCCGCTTCTTCACGGTCATCGCGGCCCTTGACACCGGGTCGAGTTTCGAGGGGATGGGCGCGAGCCGGGAGGTCCTGTTTTCCGCCCTTGCCGAACCGGTGCTCTTCCTGGGGCTGGCCGCCATTGCCCGTGAGACCGCGGACCTAACCCTGTCGGGGATGCTGGGGAATCTCTCCGGCGGCACGTGGCGGCATGCGGGACCGGCGCTGACCCTTGTGGTTGCGGCCCTTCTCTTCGTCTATCTGACCGAAAACTGCCGCATCCCGGTGGATGACCCTAACACCCACCTGGAGCTGACCATGATCCATGAGGTCATGGTGCTCGACCACAGCGGCCCCGATTTCGCCGCCATCCTTTACGGCGCGTCGCTGAAGCTCTGGATTCTCGGCGCCATCCTGATCAGGGTCACGTTGCCGCTTAATTCCGGAAACCCCTGGATCGACACCGCTGCCTCAACGGCCGGGATGCTGGCCCTGGCGATTCTGGTGGGGGTCATCGAATCAATAATGGCGCGTCTGCGGCTTCTCCGGATTCCGCAGATACTGGTAGGCGCGGGCGCGCTGACCATTCTCGCCCTTTTTCTCGTGCTGAGGTGAAAGGATGAACAACCTGATAGACGGGATCATGGCGCTCGTGGTCCTTACGAACCTGTTCCTGCTGGGATCGAGCCGGCTTGCGGCCTGCATCCGTATCGTGGCCGTCCAGGGGATCGTGCTCGGCATCTTTCCTCTCCTCACCCATGAGGGCGAGGTCACGCCGCGCCTCATTCTCCTCGCGCTCTGGAGCATCGTCCTGAAGGGAATTGCGTTTCCGTGGCTGCTGCGAAGGGCCATCCGCGAGACCGATGCGCGCCGGGAGGTCGAGCCGATAGTCGGTTACACCACGTCCCTGCTGGCCGGAACCGGGGCACTGGCGGTCTCGCTCTGGATCAGCTCGCGCCTGCCGCTCCCGGCCGCGGAAGTGACCGCATCCCTGGCCGTACCGGTCGCTTTCTTCACCATCATGGCCGGTCTGTTCGTGATTGTCAGCCGCAACAAGGCGGTAACCCAGGTCTTAGGCTATCTGACCCTGGAAAACGGCATCTACATCATCGGCGTGGCCCTGGTGCAGAAGGCGCCGCTCCTGGTGGAGTTCGCGATCCTGCTGGATGTTTTCGTGGCGGTATTCGTCATGGGTATAGCCATCTTTCACATCAACCGGGAATTCGACCACATCGACACGGACAGGCTGTCCAGTTTGAAGGAATAGAGGACGAACGGCGTCATTCCGGAATCAACCAGCGCCCGGCATGTGGCAGAAAAGTCCCCCTTTTCCAAAGGGGGGAGTTGTTAGTCTGAATACATTGTTGCAATTGCGTCATAGAAGGTGAACCCAGCATGATTTCCGCCTTAATCCTCATACCGGCCCTGTCGGGTCTTCTGGCTTTCCTTGTCCGGCCCAACCGGCCGCGCCGCGCCCTCATCCTCGTCACCGCGGTCATACACGCCGGCCTGACCACGGCTTCCTGGATTTCCGAACCGGCGCCCGCCCTGCAGGGGTGGCTCCGTCTCGATGCGCCGGGCCGGCTCTTTCTCGGCATCACGAGCCTCCTCTTTCTCGCCGCCTCTCTCTATGCCATCGGCTACCTGGGGCGGGAAGGATCTGCGAGCCGCAGAGACTTCGAAGAGGGGACCTGGTTTCTCAACGCCCCTGAAAGGGTTTTCACCGGATCGCTCCTCTTTTTCCTCACGACCATGACCCTGGTCACGGTAAGCCAACATCTGGGCCTCCTCTGGGTCGCGGTCGAGGCCACTACCCTTGCCAGCGCGCCGCTCATCTATTTTCACCGCCATCACCGTTCCCTGGAAGCCACCTGGAAATACCTTCTGATCTGTTCGGTCGGCATTGCGCTGGCCCTGCTCGGAACCTTCTTCCTGGCGGTCGCGGCGACGGACTCCGGCGCCGAGACATCCCTGCTGCTCGGAGACCTGATCCGGAGGGCCCCCTCGCTCAGCGTTCCGTGGCTCCACGCCGCATTCATCTTCCTGCTCGTGGGCTACGGCACCAAGATGGGGCTCGCCCCGCTCCACACCTGGCTTCCCGACGCCCACAGCGAATCGCCCTCGGTGGTTTCGGCCCTATTGTCCGGGGCGCTGCTCAACTGCGCCTTTCTCGGCATTCTGCGCGCCCACCAGGTATGCGTCGCCGCCGGTCAGGCCGCTTTCGGGCGGGAACTCCTGCTCGTCTTCGGACTCCTGTCCATGGTCGTGGCGGCGGTTTTTATCCTGGGACAGGCGGATTACAAGCGGATACTCGCCTATTCGAGCGTCGAACACATGGGGATACTGGCGCTCGGCGTCGGCCTGGGCGGTAACGGCGTGTTCGGCTCCTTTCTCCACGCCATCAACCACTCCCTGACCAAAGCCATGCTGTTCCTGGTCGCGGGCAATATCCTGACCGCATACGGGTCGAAACTGACCGCCAGGGTGAACGGTCTCGGCCGGACACTCCCGGTTTCCGGCGGGCTCTGGCTGGCCGGATTCCTGGCGATCGTCGGCTCACCCCCCTTCGGCCCCTTCCTGAGCGAGTTCACCATCCTCAAGGCGGGCCTGGACGGCGGCGCCTTTCCGGTGGTGGCGCTCTACCTGGCTCTGCTGGCCCTTATCTTCATCGGCATGATTACGGTCGCGCTCAGAATGACGCAGGGCGTCCCGGATCATGAAAGCGGCGGGCCGGTCAAGCCGGAGCCGAGGCTTTCCGTGATCTCCCCGATGATCCTGTTTACCCTGGTCCTCGTACTCGGGTTCTACGTGCCGCCGTTTCTGAACAACGCTCTGCATGCGGCCGCGCTGGCGATCGGAGGCTGAAGCCATGAACAGGTATCCGTTCAGACCCATTCATAACGGAGATTCCGTACCGCTCGGGGAGGTGCCGTTCCTTCCCCTTGACGATTTTTTGCAGGGGGTAGTCGATGCCGTAGGCGCGGGGTGGCGCATTTCATCCCTCTTCGGCAGCAAAAACGGGGAGTCGGTTCTCCTGTACACCATCCTCTCCAATGCCGATGAGGGGGCGCTGGGGGTCATGGCTTCATCGGCGGAAGGCGCATACCCCGCGCTGACCCCGGCCTGTCCCCAGGCCCACATGTTCGAGAGGGAGATCTTCGAAGAGTGCGGTCTGGTGCCGGAAGGACATCCGTGGCTGAAGCCGGTCCGCTTTCTCCCGGCCGCCGGCAGAGGGGATGGGGTTCTTCCGGGGGTCACGGACTTTTACCGGGTTCAGGGGGAGGAGATCCACGAGGTTGCCGTAGGTCCGGTGCACGCGGGCGTCATCGAGCCGGGTCATTTCCGCTTTCAATGCCACGGCGAACTGGTGCTGCATCTGGAGATATCACTCGGTTATCAGCACCGCGGCATAGAGGCGGGACTGGTCGGCGGACCACACGGAAACAGCACGTTCCGGATGGAGGCCGTGGCCGGCGATACGACCATCGGACACGCCTCGGCCTATGCCATGATTCTCGAAGCTTTTTCAGACAAACGCCCGCCCGCCAGGGGCGAGGCCCTGCGCGGCATCGCCCTGGAGCTGGAACGACTCGCCAACCATACCGGCGACCTGGGCGCGATCGCCGGAGATGTGGGATATCTCCCGACAGCCTCGTTCTGCGGCCGGATCCGCGGGGATTTTCTCAACATGACCGCGCTCCTCTGCGGCAGCCGTTTCGGGCGGGGGCTGGTCAGGCCGGCGGGGACCGGATTCGACATCACTGCCGACCAGCAGGACGAACTGCAGCGCCGCCTTGAGAAGGCGCGGGCCGACCTGACAAACGCGGTTGACCTCCTCTGGGGCACGCCGTCGGTCATGGGGAGGCTGGAGAATACCGGGATGGTGACCGGAGAGACCGCCGATCTTCTCGGGCTTGTCGGACCGGCGGCCCGGGCTTGCGGCCTGGGCCGGGACGTGCGGCGCGACCACCCCTTCGGCATCTACCGGATGAGCCAGATCCCGGTCGTGACCGCCGGGTCCGGTGATGTCTACTCAAGGGCGCTCGTCAGGTGGCTTGAAGCCCTGAAGTCTCTCGATTTTCTCGATGAACAGCTTTCCTACCTGCCGGGGGGCCGATGCCGCAACGGCGCCGTGGCCCCGGCCGCGGAACGGCTGGCAATCGCCATGACCGAGGGATGGCGCGGAGAGATCTGCCACGTGGCAATCACCGACGAGGAAGGGCGGTTCAGCCGGTACAAGATCATCGATCCGTCGTTTCACAACTGGCAGGGGCTGGCCATGGCACTACGCGATGAGCAGATATCCGATTTCCCGCTCTGCAACAAGAGCTTCAACCTTTCATACTGCGGGTTCGACCGGTAATTCGCTACTGCATTCACGGCAAT
>CAZRPI010000016.1:32261-38003 GCA_964601865.1 uncultured Pelobacter sp.
TTTTCGTATCACCATGATTGCCGTTTGGAAAAAGAATATACAAGAGGTCTTCAGACAATGATCAAGGCGCTGCATGCACGAATGAAGCAGGGGAACAGGACCATTCCCTATCCGGATGGGCCGGCGGTTCTGCCACCGCTGTTCCGCGGCTATCCCGGGATCCGGCCGGAAGCATGCCCGAAGGGATGCCGGCTGTGCATCGATATCTGTCCGACCGGCGCGATCTCATGCGACAACGGACTCTCCATCGATACCGGCAGATGCCTCTTCTGCCCCGAGTGCGCCGCGGTCTGCCCCCACGGGGCCTTGTCGTTCACCGACGACCCCTGTCTGGCGGCCAATCGCAGGGAGGAGCTGATTGTCACCGCGGGAGTTGAACGGAAGATGGCGCAGGCCCTGGAGCAGAGGATGCTCAAGGTTTTCGGCCGATCCCTGAAGCTCCGCCAGGTGAGCGCCGGAGGGTGCAACGCCTGCGAGGCCGATATCAACGTGCTCTCCACGGTCGTCTTCGACCTGGGGAGGTTCGGGATTCAGTTCGTGGCCTCGCCGCGGCACGCGGACGGAATCCTAGTTACCGGTCCCGTGTCCGAGAACATGCGGACCGCGCTCCTCAAGACCTACGAAGCCGTCCCCCCTCCCAAGCTCGTCATTGCCAGCGGAACCTGCGCCATCAACGGCGGCCCTTTCATCGACGGTCCCGAGGTTCACAACGGCGTGGACGGCCTCCTTCCCGTAGACCTGTACATTCCCGGCTGCCCGCCACACCCGATCACGGCCCTTGACGGCCTCCTCAGGCTGCTCGGCAGGTTGTGAAGCATAAAACTGATATGGCGCCGATCAGGGCCGTTTCGGCGGAATTCCCGGCGGAAGGCAGCGTCAACGGTCGAATCCGGGTTTAGGTTCCAGCATCTTCCTCAGGTACTGGCCGGTGTAGGAGCGGGTCACCGTGGCCAGCTGCTCGGGAGTGCCGGTGGCAACGATCTCCCCTCCCCGGTCGCCCCCTTCCGGCCCCAGGTCGATGAGCCAGTCGGCGGTCTTGATCACATCCAGGTTGTGCTCGATGATCACGACCGTGTTGCCGGCATCAACCAAGCGGTGAATCACCTCCAGCAGCTTGCGGATATCCTCGAAATGCAAACCGGTGGTCGGCTCGTCCAGGATGTAGATGGTGCGGCCGGTGGACCGTTTCGACAGTTCCCTGGCCAGCTTGACCCGCTGGGCCTCTCCGCCGGACAGGGTGGTAGCGGACTGGCCGAGCTTGATGTACCCCAGGCCGACCTCCTCCAGGGTCTTGAGCTTGTTTTTGATGCGCGGGATGGCGCCCATGAACTCCAGGGCCTGGGAAACGGTCATGTCCAGCACATCGGCGATGGATTTCCCCTTGTACAGCACTTCCAGGGTCTCGCGGTTGTAGCGCGCCCCCTTGCAGACCTCGCACTCCACGTACACATCCGGCAGAAAATGCATCTCGATCTTGATGATGCCGTCTCCCGAGCAGGCCTCGCAGCGCCCCCCCTTGACGTTGAAGGAATAGCGCCCCGGCTTGTATCCCCGGAGCTTGGATTCGGGTAGGTTGGAGAACAGGTCGCGGATATCGCTGAACACGGCCGTATAGGTTGCCGGGTTGGAGCGCGGGGTGCGGCCGATGGGAGACTGGTCGATGTTGATCACCTTGTCCAGATGTTCCAGACCCAGGACATCCCTGACGGCGCCGGACTTTTCGCGGCTTTTGTACAGGCGCTGGCTGAGCGCCCGGAACAGGGTGTCGATAATCAGGGTGGATTTGCCCGAACCGGAAACACCGGTGACACAGGTCATCACCCCGAGCGGGATGTCCACCTCGATATCCTTGAGGTTGTTCTCCGAGGCGCCGACGATCCGCAGGCATTTCTCCGCGGCGCGCCTCTTCTTAGGCGTCGGAATGGAAAGTTCGCCCGACAGGTAGCGTCCCGTCAGGGAGGCCGGATTTGCCACCACCTGGGCCGGGGTCCCCTGGGCCACCACCTCGCCACCGTGCACTCCCGCGCCCGGCCCCATGTCGATCAGATGGTCGGCTTCCAGAATGGTCTCCTCGTCGTGCTCCACCACCAGCACGGTGTTTCCCAGATCCCGCAGGCGCTTCAGCGTCGCCAGCAACCGGGAATTGTCCCGCTGGTGCAGGCCGATGGAGGGCTCGTCCAGGATGTAGAGCACGCCCACCAGGCTCGATCCGATCTGGGTCGCAAGCCGGATGCGCTGCCCCTCGCCGCCGGAGAGCGTGCCGGAGGTCCGGTCCAGGGAGAGGTAGTCCAGCCCCACGTTCACCAGGAAGGAGAGGCGCTCCCGGATCTCCTTCAGGATGCGCCGGGCGATCTCCCGTTCCTTGGGGGTGAGCGGTGAGGTTTCGGCGTGGTGTAGAGACGCATTGCAATGCGTCTCTACGGCAGCGTCATCGTGCGAACAATCTTTGTCATGCGCATTCGCCGCCACGGGGACTACATCCAGCGCCTCGAAAAACGCCAGGCAATCCCGGATGGAGAGCGCCGTTACGTCCCGGATGCTCCGCCCCACCACCAGCACGTGCAGCGCTTCCGGCCTGAGGCGCGCCCCGCGGCAGGTGGGGCACGGCATGACGTTCATGTATTTCTCCAGCTCCTCGCGGGACGACTCGGACTCCGTCTCCCGCCAGCGGCGCTGCAGGTTGTTCAGCACCCCCTCGAACTCCTTGTGGTAGGTGTGCCGCCGATCCCCCTCCTCTTCCCACCAGAACTCGATCTTCTTCCCGCCGGAGCCATTCAGGATCACGTCACGGACATGCCCGGAGAGGTCCCTGAACGGCGTGTTGAGATCAAAACCGTACGCCTTGGCCAGGGCCTCCAGGATCAGGTGGAACCAGCCGGAGAGGCGTTTTTCCCAGGGGGCGATGGCCCCCTCCCTCAGGGAGAGTTCCGGGTTGGGGACCACCAGTTCCGGGTCGAAGTACATGCGCGTGCCGAGGCCGGTGCAGTCCGGACAGGCGCCGTGGGGGTTGTTGAACGAGAAGAGACGCGGCGTGATCTCCTGGTAGGAGACGCCGCACTCCACACAGGCCAGCTTTTCCGAGAAGATCAGGGTCTGCTTAACCCCACCCCCACCCTGACCCTCCCCCTGAAGGGGAGGGAAACCGGAATGCTCCTCCCCCTTCAAGGGGGAGGTCGGGTGGGGGATGGGGTTAGCGGGCGGCGTCACTTCCACCTTGACCAGCCCGTCCGCATGGTGCAGTGCGGTTTCCAGGGAATCGGCCAGGCGGCGCTGGATTCCCTCCTTCACCACCAGGCGGTCAACCACGATATCGATGTCGTGTTTCTTCTTCTTGTCCAGCTCGATCTCGTCCCCCAGTTCCCTCTGCCGGCCGTCGATCACGACCCGGGTGAATCCATCCTTGCGCAGCTGGTTGAGCTCCTTCCGGTATTCACCCTTGCGGCCACGGATCATGGGAGAAAGCAGGATCAGCTTCGTTCCGGCCGGAAGGGCCATGAGCCGGTCCACCATCTGGGAGACCGTCTGGGAGGTGATCTCCCTGCCGCAGGAGACGCAGTGGGGATGTCCGATGCGGGCGAACAGCAGCCGCAGGTAATCGTAGATCTCGGTGACGGTGCCGACGGTGGAGCGCGGGTTTTTGCTGGTGGTCTTCTGTTCGATGGAAATGGCAGGTGAAAGCCCCTCGATGGACTCCACATCCGGCTTCTCCATCTGCTCCAGGAACTGACGGGCATAGGCGGAGAGGGACTCCACATAGCGCCGCTGCCCCTCGGCATAGATGGTGTCGAAGGCCAGGGTGGATTTTCCCGAGCCGGAGATGCCGGTGATGACCACCAGCCGGTCGCGTGGGATCTCCACGTCGATGCATTTCAGATTGTGCTCGCAAGCGCCTTTGATGATAATCTTGTCGTGTGCCATTGTATTCTGGATCTTCCTTGTGCGTTGCAACCGGACAGGCCGGTTAATTCAGGTCAAGTCGTCCCCCTGCCATCGCGGGGCCGTGTTATCCGATCATAGTTCCCGTGACCGCCGAAAGGCAATACCGTTTAAAAATTATTTGCGAAACCGGGCAATTGGTGATAACCCTTCCCTACATCATTCTCGGGGAGCCATCATGACGCACAAGCGCGATATCCAGCATTACGCAGTATTCGTGGTCGGCAGGGACCGGCCCGGCATAGTGGCCGCAATCACCGAGGGACTCTACAACCTGGGGTGCAACATCGCGGACTCCAGCTGCACCATGCTGGCCGGTGAATTCGCCATGATCCTGATCGTTTCTCACGCCCGCCCCTTCAGCAAGACGCGGCTGTTTGAGGAACTGAAGCCGTCCTGTGACTCCTGGGGCATGTTTCTGGCGGTCCGTCCCCTGCTCCAGGACGAGGCGTCGCGCGACGAGCCTGCAGGAGAGATCTGCCTGGTGTCGGTGTACGGCGCGGACCAGCCCGGCATCGTCTTCAGGGTCACCCGCGAACTGGCAAACCACGAGATCAACATCACGGATCTCTCCACAAAACTCATCGGAACAAAGGTTGAGCCGGTGTACGTCATGTTGCTGGAAGCAGTCCTGCCCGAGGGGATGCCCCCGGAACAGATGGAGAAGCTGCTGGAAAACCTGAAGAAGGAGCTGAACGTGGAGATCGGCGTGCGGGTCGTTACGCCGGTTTCCCTCTGACCCATGGCAATTCAACCGATTCTGCGGTACCCCCATCCGCTCCTCAAGCAAAAATGCCATAGGGTTACGGAAATAGACCGGAACGTTCTGGAGCTTGTCCGCGATCTGCTAGACACCATGCAGGCCGGTCCCGGTTCGGTGGGTGTCGCCGCACCCCAGATCGGCGTTACCCTGAGGGTCTGCGTGGTGGACGTTTCTTCCAACCGAAACGGCAGGAAAAACAACCACGGCCTGCTGATCATGATCAACCCGGAGATCATTGCCCGATCAGGTGCGGCGGTCATGCGGGAGGGGTGCATGAGCGTACCCGACTACACCGGGGACGTGGAACGGGCCACGGACATCAGGGTCAGCTTCCTGGAACAGGACGGGACGTTGCGTGAGGTTGCGGCGAGCGGTTTCGAGGCGGTTGCCATCCAGCACGAGATGGACCACCTGGACGGATTGCTTTTTCTTGACCGGATAGCGAGCGTCAAAACCGGTCTGTTCAGAAGGAAGAACTACAAATAGGAGGTTGTCATGGCCGAACTGCTGACCGTGGAGGAGCAAACCCAACTTCTTAATATTGCCCGCGAAACGATTGTCGCCCATGTGAGCGGCACCCCTCTCCCGGCGATTGACCATGTTTCCAGAGGGCTCAAACACAAGAACGGCTGCTTCGTGACCATAAAAATGCAGGGGATGCTGCGGGGCTGTATCGGTAATTTCGTATCGGACAAGCCGCTCTACCATCTCGTTCAGGAAATGGCGATGTGCGCCGCCACCCGCGACCCCAGGTTCTACCCCATGAAACCGGCCGACCTGGACGATTTCGAGCTGGAAATCTCGGTGCTGTCACCGCTCAAGCTCACCACATCCGTTGACAGTATCACCGTGGGCAAACACGGCATCTACATCGTCAAGAACCACCACCGCGGCGTGCTGCTGCCCCAGGTGGCAACGGAATACGGCTGGGACCGCGACACGTTCCTGCGCCACACCTGCCTGAAGGCCGGCCTGCCGGATGACGCCTGGCAGAAGGAATGCGAGATCTACACCTTCACGGCGCTCGTGTTCGGGGAGAATGA
>CAZRPI010000017.1:0-6270 GCA_964601865.1 uncultured Pelobacter sp.
TCAGGGACGCCGCCGGCAATGTGTCGTCCTCCAAAACCGCCAGGGTGACCATAACGCTGCCGGATACCGCTGCCCCGGTAATCACGTTCAGCGCCCCGACCTCATCAACCATCACTGCCTCCAGGCTGATTATCGCCGCTTCCGCCAAGGATAACGTCAAAGTCACGAAAATGGAGCTCTACCTCGACGGCATCCTCAGATTGACGACCACCTCCAGATCCATCAAAACCAGCATCAAGGTGGCTCCGGGCTCCCATACCATTCAGGTGAAGGCGTATGATGGCGCCAATAATGTCTCCACGGCATCAAAGACGGTGGCCACCGGTTCCCGCAAGGTTTCAGGAATAACGCCGGCCGGTTAGGGGCGCTGATTTTGTGTGGAAATTGTTTGTAATGTCCCGCCAGATGTCTCACATAACAAAAAACCCGCCCGACCGTCTGCACGGCCGGGCGGGTCCGGCGTAATCAGTTGCTCGCCCGATCATCCGGCAAGCCTTTCCCTGTCTCAGATAATCTTGTTCAGCGGATACTCGATGATGCCCTCCGCTCCCAGTTTCAGCAGTTCCGGGACAACCCGGCGCACGTCCCGCTCCGACATGACGCTCTCAATGGAGACCCAGTCCGAATTGTAGAGATGGGACACGGTGGCGTTCTTGAGGCTCGGCAGGATGCTGGTGATGGCATCCACCCTGTCCCCCGGAGCGTTCATCTTGAGGCCGACCATGTTCTCGGCCGCCAGGGAGGATTTCATGAGTGTCGCGATCTGTTCGATCTTTGCCCGCTTCCACGGGTCGGCCCAGGAGGCCTTGTTGGCGATGAGGACCGGCACCGACTCCATCAGTTCACAGACGATACGCAGGCCGTTGGCCTTGATGGTTGAGCCGGTTTCCGTGACCTCGACGATGGCGTCGCAGAGGCCGTCAACCACCTTGGCCTCCGTTGCGCCCCACGAGAACTCCACGTTCACCGGGATATTCCGCTCGGCGAAGTAGCGTTTGGTAAACCCCACCAGCTCGGTGGAGATGGTGCCGCCAGCCAGGTCTTCGGGCGACTTTACGGTTGAGTCGCCGCTGACAACCAGTACCCATCTGGCCGGACGACGGGATACCTTGGAGTAGACCATCTCGCAGACCTCGACCACATCCGATTCGTTTTCACTTACCCAGTCACGGCCGGCGATGCCGGCGTCAATGGTGGCCCGCTCCACATAGCGCCCCATTTCCTGGGGTCGGATCAGTTTGCAGTTCATTTCACTGTCATCAATACCGGGGAAGTAGTTCCTGGAGGAGATGGTCACCTTCCAGCCGGATTTTTTGAACAGTTCGACCGTGGCGTTCTCCAGGCTCCCCTTGGGGATGCCGAAATTCAGTATGTTGCTCATCATTGCTCCAATAAACCGTTTATTTTTTATAGACCTGCGCCGGGTCGAACAGGGGGTTGGAATGCTCCACCCACTGGCCATTCTCCCATTTCACGTAGAAACAGCTTCTGTTGCCGGTATGGCAGGCGGCCGGACCGTTCTGCCTGACCTTGATGACCACGCTGTCGGCGTCGCAGTCGGTCAGAACTTCCACAACCTCCTGGGTGTTGCCGGACTCCTCCCCCTTCATCCAGTACTTGTTGCGGCTGCGGCTGTAAAACCAGGTCTTGCCGGTTTCCAGGGTCAGGTTGAGGGTCTTTTCGTCCATGTAGGCAACCATGAGGACTTCACCGTTCTGGTAATCCTGGATGACGGCGGGGATCAGCCCCCCCATTTTGCTGAAATCGATCTGAATCACATCTGTCTCCTTGGTGATGGTTCTTGCAAAGTGGCAAGTATATGTTTCTGAATTGTAAATTGCAAGAACGGCGGCGACTGATTTGATAATTGGATGGATATATTGTGAAGAGCTGATTGTTAACAATCTTCTGACGGCATCAACACGATGGGGGGACGAACAAGAGGTGGTTGTACCAACGCCCCCCTGCGCCAAGCCTCTTTGATTCGTTGCACGGGATGTGTTAGCATGTGGCGCCGTTTCCGGCGCTGAGGCGCCGACCTTGCGCTTTTACCGTTACGTGGCTTGATCGTTCAGTTTGCGGCTGCGGATGTTTCATGGAGGAGAGGATGAAGAAAGATATCGTTGAAAAGGGGGCCATACTGCAAAGGGACCGCGCGACCTATGCCATCGCCCCCCATATTCCCGGCGGGCTCACCGATACCGCGACCCTTCGCAAACTGTGCGATGTCGCGGACAAATACAACCTGACCATAAAGCTTACCTCGGCCCAGCGGATCATGCTGATCGGGGTCAGGGGAGAGGACCTGGACGCCGTCTGGGGCGAACTTGCGCAGAAACCGGGCGCGGCCATAGGGCTCTGCGTCCGCAGCATCAAGATCTGCCCCGGTACGACCTGGTGCAAGCGCGGGGTGCGGGATTCCATCTCCCTCGGTCTCAGGCTTGACGCCAGGTATCATGCCATGACACTTCCCAACAAGCTGAAAATGGGGGTTTCCGGATGCATGGTATCCTGCGCCGAATCGGGGGTGAAGGACATCGGAATCATTGCCACCGCGAAGGGATGGCGGATACTGGTGGGTGGAAACGCAGGCTCCAGGCCGCGCCTGGCTGATCCTCTGGTCGATGTTCCGGCCGACGAGGAGCGGGTGCTTGAGGTGGTTGACGGGATTATCAACTGGTACCGTGATTCGGGCCGCGAGGTCCGGCTTGGAAGGCTGGTGGAGGAGATGGGAATCGACAGGTTCCGGGAAGAGGTGCTGGGCTGATTCGCTATCGATATTCATCGATTGATAATTGATACCGTAGAGACGCATTGCAATGCGTCTCTACGGCAATATTCAGTATCATCTTGAATTCAATCCGGAATAAGTTGGCGAATCATATCAGAAATCGTCCGAGGACCCCCCTCCGTCGAATCCTCCACCACCGCCGGAAAAGCCACCGCCATCTCCGAACGAGCCCCCACCGCCGAAGGACCCTCCGCCCCAGCCTCCACCGCCGTAATACCCGCCACCGCCGCCCCATCTTCCGGAGAAGATGAGACTGAGGAGGAAGCCGCCAAAGAAACCGGCCACCGCCAGCATGAGCAGCATCAAGATTCCCATGCCGGGAAATGCGGCGTAGGCTGCCAGAGAGAGGCCCGTCGCGCCGGCAATGCCTCCCAGGAAGCGAGAGAAGGAACCGAGGAAGATGGCCGCCAGGGCCGTCACCAGAAAGAAGGTAAGTGGTGATGCCGACCCGTGCCGCGCTTTTCCGGCCATATCCCGCGGGGATGCCTTGAATTCTCCCTTTGTGGCGGAGATGATGCCGTCAACACCGGCGGCAATTCCCCGATCGAAATCGTTGGATTTGAGATAGGGGCGCATCCTCTCCCTGATGATCCGGCTGGCGGTGATGTCGGGCAGAACACCCTGCAGCCCCATTCCAACCTCAATGCGCACCTTCCGCTCGGCCAGGGCGAGAACCAGCAGCACGCCGTTATCCTTCCCCTTCTGTCCGATTTTCCAGGAGTCCGCCACCCGGATGGTGAACTGGTCGATGTCGTCCCCCTGCAGGGAGGAAACCGTCAGCACCACGATCTGGGTTGACTGGTCGCGCTCGAACTCGGCAAGCTTCCGCTCCAGGGAAGTCCTGGTTTCCGGAGTGAGCACGGCGGCGTTGTCATTGACGCGTTCGGTGAGTTGGGGAACATCCAGGGCCGGCAGTGGCAGCGGCAGCAGAACCAGAAGTATCAGAAAAAACAGTCTCTTCATGTTATTGGTCCGGTTGACCAGGATTCGTGACGCCTCCATGCCTTCGTTAGCCCGGAAGGCCTCTGCCCTGGCGTTCAATTAAGATTACAGGTTGCCCGGCGGAGGACCGGCAGAATGAACGGTTTGTTACGGCACGGCAGCGTACGGGCCCCGACTCTTCCGGTCACTGCGGCATTCCGGCGTCACGAATCCTGGTTTGATTTGTCTGGCCTCAGAACTTGATCTTGGGCGCCGACTTTGCGCCCTCTTCAGCCTTGAACGGCTCCTTGCGCTGGAGGTGCAACAGCAGCGAATTCGTCAGGGAGTTGGGGAAGGTGCGGATGCTGGTGTTGAAGGTCTGCACCGCGCCGTTGTAGCGTTCGCGGGCAACGTTGATCCGGTTTTCCGTCCCTTCGAGCTGTTTCTGGAGATCCATGAAGTTCTGGTTCGCCTTCAGGTCCGGGTATTTCTCCACAACCACCATGAGGCGGGAGAGGGCGCCGGAAAGTTCGCCCTGGGCCTGGCGGAACCTGTTCACGCTGGCAGGGTCGTTCAGGGCGTCCTTCGACATCTGGATGGAGCCGACCCTGGCCCGGGCTTCGGTGACCGCCTTGAGGGTGTCGGCCTCATGCCTGGCGTACCCCTTGACCACCTCGACCAGGTTGGGGATCAAATCGGCCCGCCGCTGGTAGGCCGATTCCACGTTGCCCCAGGCGGCGGTGACCGCCTCCTCGTTGGCCTGCATGGTGTTGTAGCCGCAACCCGACAGAAGGGTGAGCAGCGCCAGAAAGAGAAGTTGCGTTACCAGTCGTTTCATGGGTTTTCCTCCGGGTATCGAATGTCGATGTGATTAATTCTCCGCAGTCAGACGGAGTTTCTGTCATAATGCAGCTTTAACGCACACAGAGCGGCGTTGCAGACCAGCGGAATGATGTTGGCCAGAATCAGCGGCAGATCGTCGATAAGGATACCGTAAATCATCCAGAGTGCAACGCCGATTGCCAGGAGCAGCGGTTGCCAGATTGAGATGTCCTCGGCGTGACGCGTCCTCACGGTTTTTATGACCTGGGGAATTGCGGCTACGCTGGTGATGACGCCTGCCACGAACCCGACGATAGTCGTGTTCACGGGCGTTTCCTGCCATCGAAGCCGGAGCTGGCCCAGTCGATCTGGGAGAGCATCCCCCTCAGGATGGACACTTCGCGGGTATCCAGCTCCGAACGGAAGAATATCCGGCGCAGGGAACGCATGATGTGCCCCGGATTCTGCTCGTTGAGAAAGCCGATCTTCAGCAGACACGACTCCATCTGGCTGAAGAGCGATTCCATCTCCGCCGATACGGCCAACTGCTCCATCCTCCCTCCTCCGGGGGAATCCGTTGCCTTCCCCAGTTCGTAGCAGAAGATGAGCACGGCCTGGGAGAGGTTGAGCGAGCCGTACTCGCCTGAGGACGGGATGGTCGCGTGCCAGCGGCAGAGTGACAGTTCGTCGGTGGTGAGTCCGTTGTCCTCCCGGCCAAAAACGATTGCCGCCCGGCATTCAGGAGTGGCGTTGGTTTTGAGGAGGGTCGCCACCTCCGGAGGAGAGAGGATCTCCTGGCGGTACTTGCCATGGCGCCGGGTGGTCCCCACGGTCAGGGTGCAGTCGGCCAAGGCGGATTGAAGGTCGTCGTACAGTTCGGCCCGTTCCAGCAGGTCTTTGGCGGCAACGGCGAATTTAAGCGATTCGGGATGAAAACGGTTGCATCCTTTCACCAGGCGCAAGCGGGTCAGCCCCATATTTTTCATGGCGCGGCAGACCATGCCGATATTGCCGGGGGACTGGGGCTCGACCATGACGATCGAGATATTGTCAGCTGTTCCGTTCAATCGCGCGAATTCCTGTCGGTCCGCGGGGCGCGCATCCTGGCGAGTCGCTCCCGAGCCGGTTTCTTTGCCTTCCAGACATGGTAGAGATGAATCAGCCAAGCGGTCATGATGAACCCCATGAGGACAAGAATCAGGTAATGTTCGTACCTGCTCGCGTCTTCCAGAAAAAAAGTGGCGCTCTTTCCGAACAGATAGCCGGCCAGGGAGAAAACAATGGCCCATGACAGGGCGCTGGCCATGTTTACCCACAGGAATGTCCGCGGAGAAAGGGCGGTGACCCCTAGAATAATAGGGAGTACGATGCGCAGTCCATACGTATAACGCGAAACAAAGGCCACCAGTACACCGTATTTTTCAATCAGACGGAGAGCTTCGCGAAACTTGCGGGCTATGGCGTGAAATCTCCGCAGGAGGGCCTTACCCCGGTAATAGCCGAGGTAATAGTAGAACTGGTCGCCGAGAAATGAACCGGTAAAAGCCGTCACCATCACCCATCCGAGGTCGAGATAGCCCTGGAAGGCGAGAAAACCGGCCATAACCAGAATGGCCTCGCCCTCGAGAAAGGTGCCGATGAACAGCACCCGGTAACCATAAAGCTCGAGGCACTCCCTTAAATACTGCTGGAGATGCATTCCGATTCACTCCCGTCGGATCGCAACCCGTTGAGAA
>CAZRPI010000017.1:6370-37492 GCA_964601865.1 uncultured Pelobacter sp.
TTTTTCGGTTCGGGAGGTAACCCTAATTGATTTTACCGGTCGTGTCAAAAACAATCGGCAGCCTTGATTGCAAAGGAAAACGCCTAAATATCTGCCTTATTATGCTTGACATGTCTTGCCGGTTACGATTATTTTTGTAGCTGTTTTAATAGAATCGGCTA
Source organism: uncultured Pelobacter sp. (assembly GCA_964601865.1). Taxonomy (GTDB): domain Bacteria; phylum Desulfobacterota; class Desulfuromonadia; order Geobacterales; family Pseudopelobacteraceae; genus Pseudopelobacter. Next base: position 6,532 of record CAZRPI010000017.1, read on the forward strand.
TTAATGAGTATTTGCGTATCGCGTGGCGGAAAGGACCCGGTAACGGTGAGTTCTAAAAAAGACAGACTGATAGAAGATGCTCAGCGGTTTGCGCTCAGAGGCCAGTTGGACAAGGCCATCAAGGCCTACGAACAGGTAATCACCCTTGATCCCTCCGCCATAAATCAACGCCAGCGCCTGGCCGAGCTTCTGGTCAAGGCCGGCCGTATCGACGGCGCACGGAGTGAATTCGAAGCGATCGGCAGGTATTTTTCCTCCAATGGTTACTATCTCAAAGCAATTGCCGTATATAAAAAGCTGCAGGTAATGTTTCCCGATGACATTACGATTTCGCTTTTCCTTGCCGACCTCAACGAAAAACATGGTCTGGTGGCAAATGCTCTGGTTGAATACAAGCAGGTCTACGATTACTACGAACGGAATGCCGACAGTGAGGAAGCCCTCAAGATCCTCGAAAAGATGCATTTGGTCGACCAGAAGAACATCGCCATCAAACTGAAGCTCGCCGAGGCATATTTTCAGGCGGACAGGAAAGATGAGTCGTACTCACTCTTCGGCCGTCTGGCTCTGCTTCTCCAGGAACGCGGAGACTACGCGGGACTGGACAAGCTCCATGCGCGCATACAGCAGCTTTTCTCCGGCAAGTCCGAGTTCATGCTCGAGGTACTGACGGAACAGGTTCGCGGGGATACTCCCGGAGCCCTGCAGAACGCGGTAGGCAGCCTCCAGTCGCTGTTGCGGACAAATCCGGAAAACAAGAAGGTGTGGGATCTCATTATCGAGGCCTATCAACGTCTTGATCAGCCGGAGCGGGTCAAACTGGCTTACCAGCACTGCATCAAGTTCTTTCCGAACGACCTGTCGGTCCAGAAGGGGCTAATTGAGTGCCTGATCGCCGATCGGGATCTGGATGGGACACTCAAGCAGCTTGACGTCTATGAGCGGCATTTCGTGGAGAGTTCCGCGTTTGCCGATCTCCTGAGCATCTATCAAGCGCTCGACAAGGTCGCCCCGATCAACCTCCGCGTGCTGCAGGGGTTGAAGCGGGCGTACGAGTCGATGGGTGACGGGGAAAATGTCGCGGCAATCGACCACAAGATCCAGTCCCTGCAATCGTTTTCCGAAAAGCGCCCGTCGCAGCCGGATACGCCCATGGACGAATTCGATCTGGGACGGTTTGAGGAATCCCTGCCTGAAGTTGAACTGTCCCAGCCGGTTGAATGGGAAGGACCCGAATCCCGGGAAGAGTTCTCCGCGGCAGAGGAATCCGATGTTGCCGCTTTCCTGGAACCCGAAGAAATTGAAATTGAAATTGAGCTTGACGAGGGCGACGCCAGTCCGTTCGCTTCACTCCCCCAGGAAGATACCATGGACGGGACATCTGGCGATGCCTGGCTCGAGTCGGTCGATGATGTTTTCGATTCCGCCGCGGCTGCCCGGAGTGTAAAGTTCGGTGACGATGTGGATATCTCCGATGCCCAGACGCACTATGACCTCGGAGTCGCCTTCAAGGAAATGGGGCTGCTCGATGAGGCCATCAGCGAGTTCCGTCAGGCGAGCGAGGATGAGTCGCGGCGCGTGGCCTGCCTTGTTCTGCAGGGCGCCTGCCTTCGCGAAAAGGGTAATCTGGATACGGCCGAAGGTCTGCTGCGTTCCCTGATGAATCCGGGACTCGGAATTGAGGATGTCTGCTCCATAAAATATGAATTGGCGCTGGTCTGTCAGGATGCCGGCAAGAGCGAGGAGGCCGCCGGTCTGCTGGCCGAAATCAGCGCAGCCAACCCGGGGTTCCGCGACGTAAGCGCCCGTCTGGGGTCATCGGGGGATGAGTTGCCCCTTGATTTTTCAGACGAGGAGCTCAAGGGGTTTGATCTGAAGTAGCGCAAGCCTTCAAAAACCCACCCCCGTAGCAACATTACCTTTGGCAAGTCCCCCATGACATGCCGCTCCCCGGATGTTTCCAGGAATCGGGACCGGCTATCCCACCCGCTGCCTAAGCCTGGTGGTGAGCAACAACGCAATACCACATCTTCCTGATATTGACTATCTCCAGCAGATCGATTCCCATTGCGTTCCCTGCCTCCAGGCTTGAAAAGAGATCAACTTTTGCATCGGGAAGAGTTGCTATGCGCTGGGACTCGGTGGCCGTCATTTCCAGGTCGAAAGAGCCGTCATGAAAAAATCCGAGCGGATTGCCGTCTCTGTAAAAAATCAGCGATGATCTGTCATCGGTGTATACGCGCAGACAGCCACTGATCCGCTCCTCTCTTATTCTCCCCAGCAGTTCCATGATATCAAGAGACTTGAGCTCCTTTCCCCTGTACAGGGGCTTGCTGCGGAGGAACTGGCCGGTTTGGAAACTCAGAGCGTCGGAAAGTCTGTAGGCGTTCATGGCGCCGCTGTCGGAGGTCAGCATCCGGTCCGCAAGGGCAATCAGCGCGTCAAGGCTCTTGAGGCTAGTTCCGTTGCGCTCTTCAAAAACGACGGATGTGAGCTTTCCGAATTCGAAAGCCATGAGAGCCGTTGATGCCGAAAAAACAAAGCTTACATAACCGGTGAAGTCCATTGAACTCAATTTGCTCAGGATGTCCGGCAACTTCAGTTGAGTGGCCTCTGTATTTTCAAACAGCGGTATACCCCTGGGAAGAAAGAACATCGGAGCCTCCATGCGCAAACATGCCCCATGACGATCCATGATGGGATTTGGTATATTGCGGAACGACTTTACACCACCAGCCCTTTTTGGCAAAGGTCTATTTTCATTATCGATGAGCGACGTCTCAATTAAACTGCCGGTTTTGCGGTTGATACCCCCCCTCTCTCTGTGATATACAGGGAATTCATTTCTACCTCAGGCGGATGATCATGCTGACACTTGACCGAATTATCGATGCTGCCCTGCTGGAAGATATCCATACCGGCGATATCACAACCCGGTCGCTCCTTCTGGGTGACAGAGCAGCGAAGGCGCGGCTGCTTGCGAAGGAAGATCTTGTCCTTGCCGGTGTTTCCGTTGCCGAGCGGGTTTTCCGTCGGCTCAATCCGGAAACACTTTTCTCCGCCAATTTTTCCGACGGCTCCCGGGTAGTCAGGGGTGATGTCATCGCAACCGTTCAGGGAGCCGCGGCAGATCTCCTCATGGGTGAACGGGTAGCACTCAATCTGCTGCAGCGGCTCTCCGGTATTGCAACCATAACCTCCCGGTTCGTGGAGGCGGTTCGTGGCACAAAGGCGCGGATCGTAGATACACGCAAAACAACTCCCGGCCTGCGGGAACTGGAAAAATACGCGGTCAGGGTGGGTGGGGCCCATAACCATCGTACCGGACTGTACGACGGGGTGCTCATCAAGGAGAATCACATCGCGGCTGCCGGCGGTATTGCCGAGGCGATCGGACGCGCCAGGGCCCATGTCCCCCATACTTTGAAAATCGAGATTGAAACGGAGAGCCTGGCGCAGGTCGAAGAGGCGCTGGCTGCCGGCGCCGATGTAATCATGCTGGACAACATGAGCCTGGCCGAAATGCGTTCGGCCGTCGCCATGGTGTCGGGTCGTGTTCCGCTGGAGGCATCAGGCGGCGTCAATCTGGATACGGTGCGCGCCATTGCCGAAACAGGCGTGGATATTATTTCAGTCGGCGCCCTTACCCATTCTCCGCAGGCCATGGATATTTCGATGCTGCTTGATTAGCCCGGATTGTCGCAAGAACCGGGCTGTTTTGTTTTTCAGGGGAGCGGGTATAGTGTCCAGTTCATCAAACGCCATACTCCGTCTGTTCCACGAAAGGGGTGGATTCGTCTCCGGAGAGTCTCTCAGCCGTGAACTGCGGGTCTCCCGCACCGCTGTATGGAAACAGGTCAACGGTTTGCGCAAACTGGGGTACGTGATCGAGGCCATACCTTCTCGCGGATATTTCCTGAAGTCTTCGCCCGACCTTCTGACCGTGGGGGAAATAACACCCCGTCTGAGTGCGTCGGTTATCGGCAGACATATCATCTGCCTTGACGAAACGGTTTCGACCAACAGCGATGCTTTCCGACTGGCGGAACAGGGCGCGGACGAGGGGACGGTCGTACTGGCGGATAGGCAGTGCGGCGGTCGGGGACGTCTGGGCAGGAACTGGCTGTCACCAGCTGGGGTCAATCTCTACTGCTCGGTCATCCTGCGCCCCCACTGCCTGCCGTACGAGGCGCCGCAGCTGACATTTCTCTCCGCCGTCGCCGTTGCGCTTTCCATAGAACAGAGCACCGGCCTCGTACCTCGGATCAAGTGGCCCAATGACGTCCTGATTGACGGCAAAAAGGTAGCCGGACTCCTGAACGAATTGAGCGCTGAAACCGATGGCGTCAATTTCGTCGTTCTCGGTATTGGTGTGAACCTGAATATGAGGGCCGGACAATTCGGGACTGACCTGAGGCATCCCGCCACATCCATCATGATCGAATCGGGCAAGAGGGTGTGCCGTCCCGATTTTGCGGCAACGATGTTGAATGAACTGGATCGGCTTTACGCTGAGTTCCGCGTTCACGGTTTCGGGCCGGTACGGGAGGAGTGGCAGAGACGCTGTAACGCCCATGGCCGTGAGGTCACGGTCTGCGACGGCGACGCCGAGACCGCGAGGGGGACTTTTGCCGGGATTGATGATTATGGAGCCCTGCTGGTGAGGGGATGCGACGGCTCAGTCACCAGAATTCTCAGCGGAGACGTGAGGGTAATGTGAAATGCTTCTGGTAATCGATGTGGGTAACAGCAACATAGTTCTGGGAGTATACGATGGTGCCAGGCTTGTCCGGCACTGGCGGGTTTCCACCGACAAGTCGCGCACCTCGGACGAATATGCCATGCTCCTCCACAGCCTTTTCGCTTCGGCCGGACTTGTTTTCGACACCATCCACGCCGCCATTATCTCGTCGGTTGTGCCGCCGCTGACAGGGGTGATGGAAGCCACATGCCGGGATTTCTTCGGCCTGACGCCCTACGTGGTCGGTCCGGGCATAAAGACCGGGATGCTGATTCACTACGACAACCCCCGCGAAGTCGGAGCGGATCGCATCGTCAACGCCGTGGCCGGCTACGAGAAGCACAGATGCTCCCTCATCATCGTCGATTTCGGAACAGCCACGACGTTCGATTACATCAACGGGAAGGGCGAGTACTGTGGCGGCGCCATCGCCCCGGGAGTGGCCGTTTCCCTCGAGGCCCTGTTCCTTCGCGCCAGCAAACTCCCCAGGGTTGATATTGCGAAACCGCCTCAGGTTATTGCCAGAAATACGGTGAATTCAATGCAGGCCGGAATTTTCTACGGCTATGTCGGACTGGTTGACGAGATCGTCAACCGTATCAAGGCCGAGAGCAGGGACGCCTCCAGGGTTATTGCAACCGGCGGGCTCGCAAAACTGATTGCCCCCGAATCCCGCACCATTGACGAGGTCGATGATTTGCTGACCTTGGAGGGATTGCGGATACTTTACGAAAGGAACCGGTAGTTTTTTTCAAGAACGACGTGTGGTCGTGATTGGTCAAGGCGGTTGCGACGGCATGCCGTTCCAGTGGAAGAGTTGTGCACGGGTTTTATATCTTTCCTAAGGAGGAGTCTTGATGGGACGGTTTGACACGAGCAAAATCCGCAATCTGGGGATCATCGCGCATGGCGGTGCAGGCAAGACCTCGCTGGCTGAGGCCATTCTTTTCGACTCAAAAATGATCGACCGTTTGGGACGGGTTGCCGACGGTACGGCAACCATGGATTTCGAGCCGGAAGAGGTCAAACGCAAGATTTCGATTACGTCGGCGCTTGCCCATTGCGAGTGGAATGGACATTCCATCCATATCGTGGATACGCCCGGTTATGGCAACTTTATCGCGGATACCCGCGCCTGCATGCGAGCCCTGGACTGCGCCGTGGTGATTCTTTCCGCCATCTCCGGTGTCAAGGCGCAAACCGAGGAAATCTGGAACTGGGCGAACGAGTTCGAGATTCCCCGCATCGCTTTTGTCAACAAGATGGACCGTGAACGCGCCAATTTCCTGCGTGCGATTGACGATATGGAGAAAGCCCTGGGCGCGCGCGGTGTGCCCATCCAGATGCCCATCGGCGCCGAGGAAAATTTCGATGGTGTTATCGATCTGATCTCCATGAAGGCGTACTACTATGCCAAGGATGGTTCGGGGAGCTTTGAGGCAAGGGAAATCCCGGCGGATTGTGTTGACGAAGCCAATCGTCTGCGTGAACTCATGGTCGAGACCGTGGCGGAAGCCTATGACGCCCTGACCGAAAAATACCTGGACACCGGGGAACTGACCGAAGAGGAAATCATCGACGGCCTGCGGGTGGGCACTATGCGGAACACCTTCACCGCCGTGCTGTGCGGTTCGGCCACTGCAAACATCGGCGTGCCCCATCTGCTGGATGCGATCTGCGCCTATCTCCCCTCGCCGCTGGACCGTACCAAGGCGGTGGGAACCAATCCGAAAACCGGCGATGTCACGGAGCGCGAGGCCAGCGAAGCCGCACCATTCTCCGCCCTGGTCTTCAAAACCACATCGGACCCCTACACGGGCAAAATCACCGTAATGCGGGTCTATTCCGGCGTCCTCAACTCCGATTCCACCGTCTATAACTCCTCCAAGGAGGCGGAGGAACGCATCGGACAGCTCTACGTGCTTGAAGGGAAGAAACAGCATCCCACCAAGCAGGCCGTTGCCGGCGATATCGTGGCCGTGGCCAAGCTGAAAGAAACGGTGACGGGCGATACGCTCTGTGCCGCGGCGAGCCCGATCGTCTTCGAGCCGGCCAAACAGCTGCTTCCGGTGATCTCTTACGCCATCGAACCCAAGACGAAGGCCGACGAGGACAAGATCCACGGCGCCCTGCACCGGATGATCGAGGAAGAACCGACCCTGAAATCGCATCGTGACGAAAAAACCCGCGAATTGATCGTTTCCGGCATGGGTCAGGTACATCTGGAAGTCATCGTGGAGAAACTGAAACGCAAGTTCGGCGTGGATGTCGTCCTCAAGGTCCCGAAGGTTCCGTATCTGGAAACCATCAAGGGGGCGGCCAAGGTACAGGGCAAGTACAAGAAGCAGTCCGGCGGCCGCGGCCAGTATGGCGACTGCTGGATTGAAATGGCACCCACCGGCCGAGGCGAAGGGTATGTCTTCGAAGACAAGATCGTGGGGGGGGTGATTCCACGCCAGTACATCCCCGCGGTTGACAAGGGTATCAGCGAAGCCGCTCAGGAGGGATTCCTGGCCGGTTATCCGGTTGTTGATTTCAAGGTGGCGCTTTTCGACGGCTCTTTCCATACCGTGGACTCATCCGAAATGGCCTTCAAGGTGGCTGGTTCCATGGCTTTCAAGAAGGCGATGGAGCTCTGCAAGCCGGTTCTGCTCGAGCCGATCATGAATCTCAAGATTACCGTGCCGGATGAAAACATGGGAGACGTGATCGGTGATCTGAACTCACGCCGCGGCAAGGTCGTGGGAGTGGAACCCAAGGCCAACTCCCAGATCATCCGGGCGGTTGCCCCCATGTCTGAAGTTCTCACCTACTCCAATGACCTGAAATCCATGACCAGCGACCGCGGCATGTTCAGTGTTGAGTTTTCCCACTACGAGGATTTGCCCACGCATCTGTCCCAGAAGGTTATCGCGGAAGCGAATGCGGCGAAGAAAGAATAGCAGTACTGCAATCCAACAGATTCATGGCACCCGGCCGATCACGGGCCGGGTGCCATGAATGAACACATGGAGGTTTCATATGGGTATCCGGCGCGATTCCGACGGTGCATATTGCCCGAGATCATTCTGCCAACGCACTGATGTTCTGTCCGCCTGTTTTCTTGGTCTGTTGCTGATAACGGGAACATGCGCCTGTGATCTGAAAAAAGAGCAGAAGCCTGCCGAACCGCCCGCCCAGCAGGTTCAGAAAATGCCCCTGCCGCAACGCGAACCCCTGCCTCCAGCGGGCAGCGCGGCGAAGGTCCCGGCTGAAAAAAAGGAAGCCGCCCCGGTTGCCGGTCAGGGGGAAAAAACTGCTCAGACTGCAGCAGCCAACGGAGCCAGACCGGCTCCCAAACCCGCGCCACCTGCCGGGCCTCCGTCAGTCAAGCCGGTCCCCAAACCTGCCCCACCGGCCAGGCCTGCCCCAAAACCGGCCGAAGTGATGAAGAAGGTCGAAGCACCCGCCAATGGGAAAAAGGCCCTGCCGTTGCGCAACGGTTCAGCCGATCGGAAGCAGGCTCCCGTCGCCAAGGTCGAACCGAAGGACGCGCGTCAGATGAAGAAGAGCCAGCCGGTTGCCGCCGAGAAGAAAAGCGTTCCCGCGCCTGCAACGGACAAGACCAAAACGGCAGCCAATAAACAGCAACAGAAGGGAAAGCCGGCCCTCTCCGCCGCGGTGAAAAAAACTCACCACGGGGCCGAAAAGGCATCGACGCGGAACTGGACGGTGGTTACGGGGCCCTATCTGCTGGAGGAAGATCTGGCAACCGACCTTGCGAAGGCCGGAAAAGCCGGACTCAACGCGACGGTCCAGCAGGGGAGCCGCAGGAAGGCCGCCATGCACCGACTCTTCCTGGGGCAGTTCGATGACCGGGCAGCTGCCCGGGCGGAACTGGAAAGGCTCAACAAGCTCACCTCCGACGGATTTATCATTGATCGTGGCGGAAAACATGCGGTATACGCAGGTTCGTACCTCCTCGCCAGTCGGGCCCAATCGGAAAAGGAACGTCTGGCTGCCGCCGGTATTGCCCTGACCATCAGTCGAACCGATGTGGCAATTCCCGCAAAGGTTCTGAATGCCGGCACGTACCGGGACAGGGGTGCCGCCGAAGCCGCGGCGAGGAAGCTGAGGGGCGCCGGAATTAAGAGTGTTCAGGTAAGGCAGTAGGGGTTCATGTCGGGCAAGATCAGGCTGAAAATTTCTCCCACCGTGGCGGCGTTTGTCGGCCCGGCAGTCGGAAGCAACGCAAAGCTGCAGGGGATTGAAGCGGCAGCTTCCATGCAGACCGTTGATCGGGTTGTCCTGCTTTTCTGCCTCATGAGGGATGCGGACAGTTGTGTGGCCGAGACGGCCTCCACCGCTTTCGGCTCTTTGCCGGAGGAGTGCCTGTTGGCCTTTTTGGATACTCCCGAACCTCACCCCTCCATTCTTGGCGCAATCGCCCGGACCCGTTATTCATCTCCGGCAGTTGCGGCGGCGCTCCTTGAGTGTCCGGCCCTTCCACCAGCCGAAACCGAGTTCATTGCGAAGTGTGTCCTGAATTCCGGGGAAAGCGGATTGGCGGGTGAGGCTGGCGATGGCGCCGCGGGTTCGGACGAAGCTGGTGGGGAAGCTCCATCCGACGCACAGGAGTCGGAGGAGACTTCTGACGATGTGGAACAGGAGTACCTGAGCAAGTATCAGATGATACAGTCGATGGGGGTGGGTGAAAAAATCAAGATGGCCCTTACGGGGGACAAGGAATGGCGCGCCATTCTGGTCAACGACAACAACAAGCTGGTCTGTTGCAGCGTCATCAAGAACCCGCGCATTACCGAGGGAGAAATCCTGCAGTTTCTCAAGGTCGGTGTCCAGAATGATGAGATCATCCGTATTATCTGCGCCAACAAGGAGTGGATAAAAAACTACATGATCCGCAAGGCGCTGGTGGACAGCCCCAAGACCCCCCTACCCCTTGCTCTCCGTTTTCTCTCTTCCCTCAATGAAAAGGATATTGCCGCATACGCCAAGAGCAAGAATATCTCGTCGGTAATTTCGACACAGGCCAAGCGAATGGTCCTGGCAAAGAAACGATAGCGGGACCGGGAGCCGGAATGCCGCTTGTCAATCATGCAAAGAGGGAGATAAACGCGAAAATCGTCTACTACGGGCCGGAAGGCGCCGGCAAGGCGGCTTCGCTGCGTTATGTCTACGAGAGGATCAGGCCGCATCTGCGCGGCCAGCTCAAGTCCGTACCGGTTATCGATTCCTCTCTGCTGTACTTTGATTTCGCTCCTTTCGAACATCCGCTGTTCGGTGACTACCGACTCCGTTTTCACATCTATACCCTTCCGGGACGTGTTGATAATCCCGCCTCCTGGAAGATGGTACTGAAGGGGGTTGATGGCCTGGTGATCGTTTCCGACGCCGCGCCCACGGCTCTTCAGGCCGGTCGGCGAAGTCTGGCTCAGTTGCGGGATATTCTCGGAAGCTACGGGGTGGCCCTTGATGACGTACCCGCCGTACTTCAGCTCAACCGATCCGAACAGTCTGATCGGACGCTTGTCGAATCGGCAGCCGGGGTGCTGGGGATGCAGGGGCATCGTGTCTGCCCCGCATCGACGGCTGGGGGAGAGGGGGTACTGGAGAGTCTGACCGTTCTTTCGCGCCTCGTTATCGGACGAGTGGCGGAGCTTGATGGCATATCCGGAAAGTCCGGGAGCAATCCGGCCGGTGCAATCACCGATTCTGCTCCGCCCTGTCCCGAGACCGCCGCGCATGACGGTGAGTTAACGATGCAAACGACTGCTCTTCCGTCAGGCATCGGAGAGATTGCCGTGGAGCGGGAAGAGGTAAATGTGATCGGGAACAGGGTGGAGATACCGCTGCTTCTCTCGACGGCCGATGGAGGACGGCGGCGATTGAGGGTGACGGTCATGGTTTCAGCCGGGTAAGGCAGTATGATCAGTTTGTGGAAGTGGTCCGAAGCAAAGAGTGCACAAGCTGCTGGAGAGCTGCCCATCTGACGGGGAGCGAACCGGTAAGACATTTCGAGCTTGAGCGATGAACAGCGGCGCGTCACATGGCGCAGCCGTGCATTGGTAGCAATGCCGGGAGGATTGGATTCATGGCAATAATTACAGTATCGAGACAAATGGGAACCGGAGCCTATCAGATTGCCACCGAGGTTGCCAAGAAACTCAAGTACACGTTTGTTGACGGCGAACTTATCAGTTCCTGCGCGCCCAAATACGGCCTTTCCCTTGAGACGCTGGAGATGATCGACGAAAAACCCCCGTCATTCAATACCGTCGAAGACAGAAAGCGAGCCGCGGCTCTCAACACTCTGGAACTGATGCTGCTGGATTTTGCCCGCAAGGGAAACGTAGTTTTGTACGGGCGTGGTTGCCAGTACCTTCTGAAGGATTGCGGAAATGTCCTGAGGCTGAGGATTATCGCCGATTTTGAAGACCGGGTGGGGCGCTTTGCCGAGCGGGAATGGATCGACCCGGATCTGGCGCGTTCCATTACCCGTCTCAACGACTACCAGCGGGAGGGTTTTATCCATTTCTGCTTCAACCGCTCGTGGGACGAGCCGCTGGGGTATGATATCGTATTCAACACCACCCGTCTTTCCCTGGAGTCCGTAGTCGAGAGTATCGTCGTCGCCGCCAGAGACCCGTATCTGAAAGAGGCCGAGGCCGGCGCAGCGGAACTGATCGACAATGCCATCCTGACGAACAAGATCAAGATTGCCCTGCTCAACGCGGAGGAACTTGATTACCGTCCCTTCAGGATCGTCGCTTCAAAAGGTCATGTCCGTATGAACGGCTACCTCTCCTCGGATGAGGAGAAGAACAATGTCGTCAGGATTGTGAAGTCGGTCAAGGGCGTGAAGGCCGTGGAAGAGGAAATTCGTATCGTAAACTATGACCTTTACAAGGATAAAAGCTGAGTAGCGGCCCAGATCTCTGGGGCAAGGCATTGCATTTTGTTAGATGAAATATGTCCGGATCGGGTTGAGATTAACCCCGACGCTGCCCTCACCATGGGACGGCATCATCGGGGTTAATCATTTTCGGTTTCCCCGGACGGAATGGGGGGTACGGCCCATGAGGCTATCCCCCCTGGCCGCCCCCCCAGCTGGTTTGACAATGGAAATACCCCCGCGATCCCCCTTCTTTCAACTCACTGTTTTTTTCTGTCAGCTTACATCCCGTACCACCCCCTGAAACCCCGCGCATTTTATCACTCTGCAGCCCCTGGCATATAGCCTGGTGTGCCCCCTGCGCCTCAACACAAAACACCCTGTTAAAAAATGATTGACAAGAGAATCTTTATATATTACCTAACAGGTAATGATTACCAACAGAGTAATATATAAATCAGGAGCCACGCATGATCACCAGGGAAGCTGATTACTGTATTCGTACCGTTTTGCACCTGTCCCGGCCGGAGAATCGTCAACGGCCGGTGTCGGTGGGGGATCTTGCCCGCGAGATGGAAATCCCGGTGTCGTTTCTGCGCAAGATCCTGTCGCAACTCATCGGAGGCGGGATGGTGATCAGTCATCGCGGCCCCAAAGGAGGGTTGTCCCTGAACGGGGACCCGGCCCGGATCAGCCTGCTGGACGTTCTGCGTCTGGCGGACGGAAAGGGTATTCTGCTTAATCGCTGCCTTGGCGAGGACGGCGGCTGCACGCGTCGGGGCGACTGCGCCGTCCACGGCGCGATGAACAGGCTGCAAACCATGCTGGAAGAACAGATGCAGGACATCACCTTTGATCAACTGATCTAAATTCGTTTCAATCACTACAGAACGACACCAAATACACAGGAGGAAATAATGTCACGATGCGCATCGGCAGACAGCTGCCTGTCCAACTACCTGGAAACAATGATCGACGTCAACACGGCCTTCGACCGTTTCGAAGAGCAGAAGGTAAAGTGCGGCTACGGACAGCTGGGCGTCTGCTGTCGTCTCTGTTCCAACGGACCCTGCCGTATTACCCCCGATTCTCCCAAGGGTGTGTGCGGCGCCACCGGTGACAGCATTGTCGCACGCAATTTCCTGCGCATGGTGGCCGCCGGTTCCGCCTGCTACCTGCATATATGCGAAGCCACGGCGCGCCGTCTCAAAGCCATCGGTGAAGGGATCTCGCCCCTGCCGATCCGTTCTGCCCAGTCCCTGGACGAACTGGCGGCGCTTTTCGGCGTCGATGGCGGTACCACGGCGGAAAAGGCCCGCAAGGTGGCGGACAGGGTGCTGGCCGACCTGTACAAGCCGCGCGATGAACAGATGGAGCTGGTTCAGGTAATGGCGCCTAGGGAGAGAGTGGAAACCTGGAAAAAGCTCGGCATCATGCCGGGCGGCGCCAAGGCCGAGGTGTTCGACGCCCTGGTCAAGACCAGCACCAATCTCAATACCGATCCCGTCGACCAGATGCTGCACGTGCTCAACCTGGGCATCTGCACGGGGCTGTACGGTCTGGCCATGACCAACCTGATGAACGACGTGATCATGGGCGAACCGGTTATCCGTACCGCCGCCACCGGGTTTTCCGTGGCCGATCCCGACTACGTCAACATTGCCGTCAGCGGTCATAGCCATTCCGTATTCGCCGGCCTGATCGCCCTGCTGGAATCCGACGCCGGCCAGGCCATCGGCCGGGCCGTAGGCGCCAAGGGGATCAAACTGGTGGGCATGACCTGCGTCGGCCAGGATATGCAGCTGCGCGCCGGTTCCAGCGGCACGGAGATCTTCTGCGGCCAGGCCGGGAACAATTTCACCCAGGAGGCCCTTCTGGCCACCGGCGCCATCGACATGGTGATCAGCGAGTTCAACTGCACCCTGTCGGGGATCGAGCCCATTGCCGAGAAACAGATGGTGAAGCTGATCTGCCTGGATGACGTGGCCAAACAGTCAACCGCCGAGCTGCTGAAGGACGAGCGGGGCAAGGAGCTGGAGCTGGCAACCCGCCTGGCCCGGATGGCTGCCGACCAGCATGCGCTGCGCCGCTCGAATGACGGTCCGCGCCCGGTGATCAATGTGCCCGCCCACGGTCACACCGATGTGCTCACCGGCGTCAGCGAGAAATCCCTGGTGCAGTTCCTGGGCGGTTCGGTGCAGCCCCTCATCGACCTCATCACCAGCGGCAAAATCAGGGGCGTGGTGGGAGTGCTGGGATGCTCGAACCTGGCGGAAGGCGGCCACGATGTGACGACCGTCAACCTGACCCGCGAGCTGATCAAGCGTGACATTCTGGTGCTGTCCGCCGGCTGCACCACCGGCGGCCTGGCCAATGTGGGCCTCTGCTCGCCCTGCGCCGCTTCCCAGGCCGGTCCGCGCCTCAGGGCCGTGTGCGAGTCCCTCGGCATCCCTCCGGTGCTCAACTTCGGTCCCTGCCTGAGCATCGGCCGCATCGAGATGGTGGCCAAAGCCCTTGCCGAAGCCATGAATATTGCCATCCCGCAGCTGCCGGTGGTCATCAGCGCTCCCCAGTGGCTGGAAGAACAGGCTCTGGCCGACGGCGCCTTCGGTCTGGCCATGGGACTGACCCTGCATCTGGCCCAGACCCCGCCGGTGGGCGGTTCGCCGATCATCACCAAGCTGCTCACCGAAGACCTGCCGGCAATTACCGGCGGCCGTCTGTTCATCGAGCCGGATCCAGTCAAGACCGCCGAACTGATGGAAACGGTCATCACCCATAAACTCCATGCGCTGGGGGTGGATGTATGAGGAAAAAAATCATCGACCTGGACAAATGTACGGGCTGCAAAAACTGCGAACTGGGGTGCATGGTCGCCCACAGTGCCGATGAAAACCTGCAGCAGGCCTACAGTGAAGGGGGAATGGAGGCCATCCGTTCCCGCTGCCGGGTGGCGCAGACCGAAGACGGCATGCGGGTGCCGCAGCACTGCCGGCACTGCGAGGATCCTCAGTGCGTGCGGGCCTGCATGAGCGGCGCTCTGGGCAAGGATGAAAATGGTTACGTGGTCTGCGACACCGATATCTGCGTGGGGTGCTACATGTGCGTCATGAGCTGTCCCAATGCGGTGGCCCGTCCCGCCACGAGCGGCAGACGCCGGCTCATCAAGTGCGATGGCTGCGCCTTGCGGGACGGCATGGCCTGTGTGGCAGCCTGTCCCTCCGGTTGCCTGACCGTTGAGGAAACGGATGCCACCGGGGATGTGGTGGAGTATGTCAACAATCCGGATTGCCAGGGGGTGAGATGATGAACCACGTGATCATAGGAAACAGCGCGGCGGGAACGGCGGCCGCCGAGGCTATCCGCCAGCAGGACCCATCCGCCAGGATCGTCATGTTCAGCCGGGACACCAGCTTTTATTCACGTTGCCAACTGCACCTGGTGGCGTCGGGACAGCGCTCCGAACAGCAGGCCAACTTCCTTCCGGCAGGCTGGGACAAAAAGTTCAACATTGATCTGCGTCTGGGGCGGACCGTCACCGGGATTGACCCCGAAAAACGCCTGGCGCTCTGCAACAACGGCGAGCCGATAAGCTACGATCGGCTCCTGCTCACCACCGGTTCCCGCAGCGCCCTTCCTCCGATTCCGGGCATGGCTGGGGAGGGGGTTTACGGGCTGCGTAATCTGGAGGACGCGCAGCAGTTGCTAGGGCTTTTCCGGAACAAGGCGAACATCGTCATTATCGGCGCCGGGCTGGTGGGCAGTGAGCTTGCCGAAGCGCTGAAGGATGCCGGACATCCCTCGGTGAGCGTGGTGGAGATGGCGCAGTATCCTCTCCCCCTGCAGCTGGAAGAGGTCACCGGTGGCCGCCTGCGCCAGCTGATGCAGAATCACGGGGTGGAGATGTACTGCGGTGACGGGGTAACCAGCGTTGAACGATCGACTGACGGCGCTCCGGTGGCGGTGAATCTGAAATCCGGCCGGCGGCTTCCGGCCGATCTGATCGTGGCCGCCGCCGGAGTACGCGCCAACGTTGAGCTGCTGTCAGGTCTGGGGGCCGAATGCAACCGCGGCATCGTCATTGACGAGATGTGCCGGACCAGTCTGCCTGACATTTATGCGGCCGGTGATGTTACCGAGTGCCGCGACGTGACTCTGGACCGGGTCATGGGAAGCGCCATCTGGCCCGCTGCGCGCAAGCAGGGGCGCGTGGCCGGCATCAATATGGCAGGAGGCAAAGCCACCCTGCAGGAACACACGGGGCTGCGTGCCTCGGTCTCCCTGTTCGGCGCCAGTATGGTGTCGGTGGGCGCGGTGTTCAGTCCCGATCCGGCCTGGCGGAAACAGGTGTTCAATAACACCGACAGCCGCGGCCGCCTCTGCAGCAAAGTGTGTTACACCGATTCCGACGGCATTCTGAAAGCGGCCATCCTCTGGAGTGACGTCAGTCTGGCCGGTTTCTACGGCGACGCGGTTGTCAACCGCCACCGGCTGGGCGACCTGGCGCCCGGGGCAGTCCCTTCATATACTCTGCAGGCCGCGGCCTATAGGCCAGACCTCTGTTGCACGAATCTTCACTTATTGCTTTCTCGTATTTTCCAACCGCTCCATGGGTTGCTGCGATGTGGGGGAGTTTGGCTCCCCCGCTTTTTCGGACCGTTAGCGTTTGAAATTTATGTGTTTAGGAGTTGGGATGGTTATCTTGACCGGCTGATTTGCTTGTGACGTTCGGCCAGGCGTTCCCTGAGTGGAGGCATAAGATCGGCGCTGAATCGTATCCCGCCGCGCCCCCTGCCGATTTCGACGCCCGGTTCGATTCCGTGGTAATCGGAGCCTCCGGTGATCAGCAACCCCAGCTCCACGGCGCGGCGCCTCAGGAATTCCATGTCGTCAGGCAGGGCCAGGTTATTATACACTTCAATGCCGTCGAGTCCCATTCCACTCAATTCGGTTACGATGCGCCGCAGCTCCTGGTGGTCGGAGGAAACCGTCGTGGGATGCGCCAGTACGGCGAGGCCTCCGATACGCCTGATTTCCGCTATGGCGTCATCCATCGGCCAGTAACGTTTCGGGACGTTGCATGGCACCAGATAGCGTCGGAAAGCCTCCTCGACGCTTTTCACATAACCTCTCTCCATGAGCGCTCTCGCTATATGGGGACGGCCGATGGCTCCCTTGGCGTAAGCAACCACCCGGCTCAGCCCAATTCCCGGCCGCCCCTCAAAGACGAGACTTTCGTTCACTCTGGCCAGGACATCCTCGATGCGCCGTTCCCTGCGGATACGGAGTTCATCCAGTTTGCCGCGGAACTGTTCGTCGGTATGGTCCAGCCCGTAGCCCAGAAGGTGAACATCCCGATAGGACCGGTATTGAACGGAGAGTTCCACCGCCGGGATATTTTCAATCCCGGCCAGAGCGGCGGCGCTTATTCCAGCCGGCACACTCGCCACGGAATCGTGGTCGGCTATCGCAATGGCTGTCAGCCCTTCCCTGACAGCCAGGTCGACCAGCTCGTAAGCGGAAAATGCCCCGTCGGAGCAGTTCGAGTGGATATGGAGGTCGATATGTCGTTCTTCGGTTGAGGTCATGGGAGCCATAGTAAATTGCCATTTGATAAAAGTAAAACCCGTATTGCGCGGATCCCGATATTCGGCTAGCATGGCTGCCATGGAAAACGGCGACATCCATCAGGTGGTTTTATTGTTAAGGGAAGCATGCCGCTCGTGGCAGCAACCTGCCGTTACGGTTGTGGCGGAACGTGACCGCAGTCCTTTCAGGGTCCTGATATCCTGTATCATTTCGCTTCGGACCAAGGATCAGGTGACCGCTACCGCTTCCGCCCGTTTGTTCGAGCGGGCGGCTACGCCGGAACTCATGCGGGGACTGTCGGTTGACGAGATTGCCGGTTTGATCTATCCGGCCGGATTCTACAGGAACAAGGCCGCGCAGATAAGCGAGATCGCCGGACAGCTTGTGAGGGAGCATGGGGGGAGAGTCCCCGACAGCATCGATGCACTGCTGAAGTTCAAGGGGGTGGGACGTAAAACAGCCAATCTTGTGGTGACCCTTGGATTCGGGAAGCCGGGCATCTGCGTCGATACGCACGTACACCGGATTTTCAATCGACTGGGCTATGTATCAACCCGGACACCGGAAAAAACAGAGATAGCCCTGCGAGACAAACTTCCCGCTGAATACTGGATTGAGATCAACGATCTTCTGGTGACTTTCGGACAGAATTGCTGTCATCCGGTTTCCCCGCGATGCAGCACATGCCGGATTGCCCAGTTCTGTGGGCGCGCAGGTGTGAGCAGGTTCCGCTGATCGTGTTGCCTGGCTTCGCATGAAGCCATTCCGATACTTATATTTTTTTGCGGCTACACCTGCATTTCGAGGCTGAAATTCTTGACCTCAACCAGCAACTCCTCCATCTCTTCCACAATCTCAATCAGCCGCTGTTCGGATATCTTGAGGATATCCCACGCGGTTTGCTGAATCTGAGGAACAAATCCGTCTCCGCTGTCGCCGAAACCGCTTGCCTTGACCAGCACATCGGCAATATGCACAACCGCTGTTTTCACCCGGTGATTCACCGCCATGTTAACATCGTGATGGAACGCGATGGGCTCGCTCAGCTTGTCGGGCAGAAACCAGGATTTTGCCAGCCATGTGCCGACTTCGGCGTGGTCGGTGTCAAGGATTTCCTGCTCCGCCTGGAGCATATAAATCTCTTTCCGACAAGCCAGGTCCCGGATCTTTGTTACGGCGTCTCTGCATTTGAGGGAAATAACCACCTTTCCTATGTCGTGCAGCAGAGCTGCCGTAGCAATTTCCTCGCACTCGGGAAGTCCGAGTTTGCGGGCAATCAGGTTGGCGGTTACGCCCACTCCCAGAGAGTGTTCCCAGAGGCCTATGCTGTCCTTCTCCATAATCTCGAAAAAAGCGCAGGAAAGGGCCAGGCTCTTGACCACATTGACGCCAAGGAGGATCATGGCGTTGGAGATGGTTGAGACGCGGTAAAAACCATAGGAGGGGGAATTGGCCAGGCGGAGGATCCGGGCCGCGAGCACCTGGTCGGACGTTACTATCTTGGCCATCTCCTGCACCGAAGCCCTGTTGCTCTCCGACAGTTCATTGAGCCTGAGGATGACTCCCGGGAGGGTCGGAAGGGCCTTGGTGTCCATAATGATTTTTTTTATATCGCTACGCCTGTCGATCACTATTTCCTCCCATTGAACGGTTATAGTAATCAGCGAAGATATCATGGAGTTTGGCCATCAAGGGATCTTGCCTCACTTTTTTGAACCGGTGTTCGAGGGCGGACAGCATCTCTTCCGGGGATGGATCCCCCTCTTGCCAGAGCGGACGCCCTTCAACGTAGATTGAGGCGATATCCATATTATTGAGGCGGGTAATGATCTCCTCGGTCAGGAGCGTTTTTTTGCCGCAAACCGGGAACGATGCGGTATTGCCGTTTCTGAAAACATCCCGGGCAAGCACCATGCCCGCAGTGGCGAGATTCAAAGGAATTTTTTGCATCAACAGCCCCCGAGTTTCTGACGATTTCGCCTCGATTCCGATCGGTCTGTAAGACTAAAGTAGTGTACGCGCAAAGTCAATGAATTGATACGTTTTTTGCCTTTCCACTCTTGCCTGACCTGGGGAGGCCGTCCGGTTGCCCGGAGCCTCCTGCCTGTCAAGGCGGGTCATTGGCGGATATGGCGGGGAATGAATGGTTTAGCCTGGCTCTCAACAGCGCGGCTGCCCCAAGGGGTCCGGCGTCATCTCCCAAGGCTCCCGGGATGATGGAAAAGTCTTCGGCGATCTGCGGGAAGCAGCGCGCCGTCAATTCTTTCCGTATTGCAGGCAGCATCAGATCCAGGCTTCTTGCCACTCCGCCGCAAATAACGGCTGCCTGCAGGTTCAGGGTATTGGCCAGTGATGCCAGGGCAATTCCCAGATAACGTCCTGAGCTTTCAAATCCTGCCTGCGCCAGCGCATTCCCCTGACGCGCCCGGCGCGCAACCTGCTCCGCATCGAACGAATCGGGGATTCCGTTGAGAGGGACCGTTCCTGACGGATTTTTTGCGGCGCGGACAATGGCGCCGGCTGAGACATAACATTCAAGGCATCCTCTGTTACCACAGGGGCAGGGGATGCCTTCCGGTTCAACTGTCACATGACCGAATTCAGCGGCAAACCCTCCGGCGCCACTCCAGAGGCGCCCGTCCAGAACCAGGCCACTCCCCAGGCCGGTGCCGATGGTAATGACGATGAATGAATCCAGTCCGCGGGCCGCTCCAAAGGCGTGCTCACCCAGGGCGATCAGATTGGCGTCGTTTCCGCAGACCGAGGGAAGGCCGGCCTTTTCTCCAATGTAAGCGGACAGGTCGAATCCGTCCAGCGGGCGCATATTGACCGATGAGCGGACCACCCCATTCCTGTCAACCAGTCCGGGGACACCCACGCCAATCCCCAGAAGAGAACTGTTGTTCTCTAACGCAACCATCCTGGCCTCGAAGACGCCGTTCATCAGGAGTTCGCAGAATGCATCGAGTCCCTCGCTGATGTGACTGGCCGTCCGGCTGCGGTGAATTATGCCTCCTCCGTCCTCAACAAGGGCAAACCTGATATTTGTTCCTCCGACATCGATGGCGATGGTAAGGGGAACTCTCCGTGACGCTCTCATGTTCTTCTTTCGAGTGCCCGGCGCAGACGGTCGTATGATTCGAGTATGCCTTCGGGAATAATGCGCACATCGGCGCTGGCGGACATGAAGTTTGTGTCTCCATTCCAGCGCGGAACGACATGAATGTGCAGGTGTCCATCAATTGCGGCGCCAGCGGCCTTGCCAAGATTCATGCCGACATTGAAACCATCCGGATGCGCCACCTCCCGTAACAGCGACCTCGCCTGGCGCAGGCAGCGCATCAGGTCCAGTTGTTCGCTGTCTGAAAAGTCGTCAAGTTCGGCCGTGTGGCGGCCGGCAACGACCATCAGGTGACCGCATGTGTATGGATAACGGTTCAGCATGATCAGCGAATGTTCGGTCCTGGTCAACACCAGCCGCTCCCTGTCCTCATTGACCGCCTCTAAGGCTTTACAGAAGACGCAACCCTCCTCATGTACCGGGTTGCTGAGGTATGTCATGCGCCACGGCGCCCAGATTCTCTCCATCGCTCGACCTCCTTCTGCCGCCTTGTATAATTGATGACATCGCAAAACGTCCTTTTCGCCCTTCGACAAGCTCAGGGCGAGCGGACTTTCATGCCCTAACTGACTGTAGTGCCGTTCGTGCTGAGCTTGTCGAAGCATGAACCAAGGCAGTGTTTTTAGAATTTGCGAGAGCATCATAATTGGTTCCCATTGTATCAGTACCTGGTTGAGAGACAAACCAAAATATGCCTGAACCGGCACACCGGGAGGGGGACAGAGCGTCCCAGGCATTCCAAAAGCCACACCACCCTTAAAAACTCAACCATTCAACCCACGAATGAGCTCCCCGATGGCACCCACTCCCTGTTCATCAACAACGCGTATGGTCTGGGAGCCAACTACCGCTATATCCGCCTTCCCCTTGAGGAAAGCCACATCATCCCTGCCCTTCACCCCGAAACCGACCGCCAGCGGGAGTGTCGTTGCCCGCCGGCAGCGGGCCAGGCTGGCGTCCAGATCCGTCGAAAAATCGGTCTGCTGCCCCGTAACCCCTTTTCGGGCGACACAGTAGATGAAGCCCTCGCCATGATCTGAAATCAGCCGCATGCGCTCGTCGCTGCTGTTGGGCGCGAAAATGAAGATCGGCGCGAGACTGTTGCGCTTCATGGCCGCCAGATAGTCCCTGGCTTCCTCCGGCGGCAGGTCCGGCACGATCGCTCCCCGCACCCCGATACCCGCCATGCGGTCCGCGAATGCGTCCACTCCGTATTTGAAGAGAATGTTGTAGTAGGTCATGAAGAGGAACGGAATATTGAAATCCGCCGCAACCCTGGCGGCAAAATCCATGCAGTCCCGGACGGTGACCCCTCCGGCCAGCGCCTCCTGGTTGGCCCTGAGGATGACCGGGCCGTCGGCGATCGGCTCGGAAAACGGGATCTGCAGCTCCATCAGGTCGACGCCGGCCTCCACCATCTCCTTCACGATCAGGTACGAGGCGTCCAGAGAGGGATAGCCGATGACGATGTGGGTCATCAGCAGGATGTCTTTATGTTCACGCTGTTTGCGAATATAGGATTCAATCATGGTACTGTTCCGCCTTCCGTTTGATGAATTCCCTCCACGCCGGATCCTCGAACGCATCCGCCACGGTAAAGATGTCCTTATCCCCCCGACCGGACTGGTTGATGATGATGATATCCTCCGGGGAAAGGGTCGGCGCCTCCCTGAAAGCCTGGGCAAAGGCGTGTCCCGACTCCAGAGCGGGAATCAGCCCCTCCTTGCGCATGGTGAGGGCGACAGCATCGACCACTTCCCGGTCCGTTGCGGCCTCGAACCGCGCCCGGCCGTTTTCCCTGAACTGGGACAGGATGGGTGACACCCCGACATAATCGAGCCCCGCCGCGATGCTGTGAGTCTCCAGCATCTGGCCATCGCCGTTCTGCAGGAAATAGGTCCTGTACCCCTGGGCAACGCCTATACTGGCGTCCGGCGAGCAGAGACGCGAGGCATGTAGGCCCGAATCGAGCCCCTTACCTCCGGCCTCCACTCCCACCAGTTCCACCGGATCATCCAGGAAACCGGAAAACAGCCCCAGGGCGTTGGAACCGCCGCCGACACAGGCGTAGACCCGCCTGGGGAGCCGCCCCTCCAGGGTCATGATCTGCCGGCGCGCCTCCTGGCCTATGATGGACTGGAAATACATGACCATCTCCGGGAAGGGATGGGGGCCGCAGGCGGTGCCGAGCAGGTAGTGGGTGCTGTCCATGTTCGTGACCCAGTCGCGGAACGCCTCATTGATGGCGTCCTTCAGGGTCCGGGAACCGTCGCGCACCGGCACCACCGTTGCGCCCAGGCGCTCCATCCAGAAAACGTTCGGCCGCTGCCGCTCCACATCCACTTCGCCCATGTAGATCGTGCATTCCAGACCGAACCTGGCCGCCATGGTTGCCGTGGCCACGCCGTGCTGCCCCGCGCCCGTTTCCGCCACCACCCTCGTCTTGCCCATCCGTCTCACCAGTAATCCCTGACCGATGACGTTGTTGGCCTTGTGGGCGCCGGTATGGTTCAGGTCTTCCCGTTTGACGTAAATTCTGGCGCCGCCGAAGTGTCGGGTCAGGTTTCCGCAAAAGGTCAGCGGTGTGGGGCGGCACGAATAGGTGGACATTACCTGTTCATATTCTTTCCAGAAGGCGGGGTCGGCCTTGGCCGCGTCGAACACGGCCTCAAGCTCGTCGAAGGTGGCGCTCAGCACCTCCGGGATGAAAGCGCCCCCGAACCCTGAATAGTAACCTCGGTTAATCATGGCCTAATCCTCCAATATAATCTACCGGATGTGTGACGCCTCCATGCCTCCGTTAGTCCGGAAGGCCTCAGCATTTGCGTTACCAAAGATAACCGGCAACCCGACGGAGGACCAGTAGCACGAGAGGCTTGCTGCAACAGAGGCGACGTGCAGGCCCCGGCTCTTCCGGCCACTGCAGCATTCCGGCGTCACACATCCAGATTTTGTGAAAAAACAAACCGGTCGGTGCGGCAGTACAACCGGGAGAAGAAGCCGTTGCCGGACTGCTGGAAGTCCAGAAAACGGTCGACCCGCAGGATGGGAACGCTATCCTCCACCCCCAGAAGCCGTGCGCGTTCCCCGGCCGGGTATTCGATCCTGAAGTACTGTCTGCCGCCGGTGGGGCGCAGGTGGAAACGCTCATCGGCAATGGCCGAAAGGGAAGCCCCCCGTAGTTCGATCCGCTCGATCCCGGCAAACAGGCTCCGGTGCAAGTAGATATCCTCCAACAGCACCGGCTCGCCCTCCACCAGCACCAGGCGGGAGAGGAAGAAAGCGCTGTCACCCTCGAAGGGATTGCCGGGATCAGCGCCGACTGTCTCCATGCTTACAGGCGCCAGAAGACGCGTCTCCAGCTCCAGTCCCCTGCCGCGGAAGGCCGCTCCGGTTCCATCCAGAGAGAAGAGCGCCACCTCCCGCTGCGGCTCGCACACATAGGTTCCGGATCCGCGCCGTTTGGTCAGCAGCCCCCTGCGCACCAGCAGATCGATGGCCTGCCGGACCGTGGGACGACCGATGGCGAAACCGGCGGAGAGCTGGTGCTCGGATGGGATACGGCTACCCGGAGGGAACTCACCTTCCCGTATGCGGTCCGTCAGTTTTTCCGCCAGCTGGTGGTAGAGAGGAGTCGGGGACTGGGGGTTGAGCATGGAGCGCGCCTCTTCGATCATGGTTGACTCCGGCGAGTATGGGGAATATAGGTAAAGATGTCAAGACAAGTTTGGGAATAATACATCGCATTATCGGGATAAAATCCCAAGAGGTTATCCAACAGGAAAAAGCGGCGCAAGGCTGATCAGCCCCTGTCTGACCGGTCTTGACGCTGGTTGGCGCAACGTTTCAAGATTATCTCCTCTGGAATAGCGCACATTACGCGAACAGGCGGGGGCCGGCCTGCATCCCGCTCACCATGGTGTGGTTCACCGAACAAATCATGCGAAATTCTTCTGAAATACGGGGGTCGGATTTTGTCTGGCTCCAGAATTGGCCAGCACTTTCAAGCGCCGAGGACCATTCGTTGGGCGCACCGGGAACAACGGCGGGCAGAGCGAGTGGACGTGACGGCACGGCGCCATCCACCGGCCTGTAGATCATTGGAAGCACATCATAGGCCGGAGCGAGTCCATATGGCCTGCCGCCATCGACCATGACCAAGGAGACATTACCAAAGTGCTGGTCGTTGTTCCCGATCAGGCTGCCAAACACCGAGAGCCATCTTAGTGAACGGGCATCCTCCGTTGTCAATCTGCCATCGCTTGCCATTCTGTTCGCGGCATTAATCCAGTTGTCCTGAACACCATAAAATTCGTTGTCTATCGCTCGCAATGAAATAATGGGCAGACGCCCCAGCAAGCCCGTTCTGTCAAAGCGGACCACTTCCAGAAACACCCGGCCACCTGCCTCGATTACGCTGCTTTGGACCGCGGCGACACCTGAGTTTCGCACGACTCCCAGCGCATGATGTTCGCAAATCAGGAGATCGGCCCATCGCCTTCCCTCGATTGTACTGACCGGCGGAGAAAATTTTACGAGTACGTTCCGCACCGCTCCCGAGCGCTCGACAATGGCGGTAAATTTGGGCTGCTCTCCGCCCGCCGATGATCCTGCCGGCTGGCCGTCCACCGCCTCCTGGGCAAGGCGCGGATAGGTATCGGCAATTGCATCCTCCCGTATCGGCGGGGGCAATTCGCGAACCATGAGAAAGTATCTCTCGATGGATTCCTGGCCGATGACCAGGTTCCCCATGGTGTCCTCGCCTCTCCGCGCCAGTGCCGACAGGACATGATCTTCATTCCAATCGACACTGCGGGGAGGAAGCCCCAACTCCTGGTGTAACCGGCGCACAAAAGCGCGGCCGACAAAACCATCCGGATGAAGGTCGGCAACAAACCAGGGAAGACTTCGGAACAGCTGTTCACGAGCATCCAGAGGTTTCCAGAGAAAATGATCCAATGCGACGGCGCATAGCGTTCCGATCAGATGAGCATTGCCTTCGGCATCAATTTTATAAACCGGGAATGTTCCCCCCAAACCTCGTACGTCACGCAGTTTCGTGTAGCGTCGCGCCCGTGCGTTTCCAATAGTGGTTATCCTGTCGCCCAGTTGCGCAAGCAAGCGGGAAACCGTGGGTTGACTGTAACGAAAGCGTTGCTGAATTTCCGGCGCGGAATGCACTCCCGTGGCGAGGAAGGACAGGAGTCGGTCGAGATTGTCGAAATTGCCAGTTCGCATTGGTGAGACCGTTTCTGAATGGATAATGAATAGATAAAATATACAATTAAAACATTAATTTCAATATTTTATTATCCACTGTTCGAGGATATATGAATAAATAAGGATTTGATACCAAGGGAATTGGGCCGGTTTTCCGAAGGCAACGGCAGACAGCGCTCCAGAGGGCATGTAGGGATTTATAACGAAGGGCGGCTGTCAGAACGACGGCCGCCCTTCGTTTTTCGTTCTCCGCGGCATTACCCGCGCAATTCAAAATCCGGTGAAAAACCGGAGCAATCCGCACGGGGCAGCGTCTCAACATCCAACAGGAAGTCGTCGGAAATTGAGGCGCGCCTCCTCCCCGACTCCCCCAATGGCCCCTGGATTTCAACTTCGAACCGTCAATGCCAGGCACCGCAGGCAACCCGGATTCGCAACACAACCCCCATTTCCCGGATTTACCGTGTAACATCTAGGCAGGAAATTGCGTCAATATTCACGACTGCGCCCATGCTTGTGGCGGGAGATGCCGACTGAGGAGGATTGGTATGCGACACAGACTGTTGAACCGTACATGGATCAGCCCGCTGACATCCGTGACCTTTCTGACGGTGGCGATCACCGGCATCCTCATGGCCTTCCACGTGAAAAGCGGCGGCATCAAGGCGGTTCACGAGTGGATCGGCTATGCCTTTTCACTGATGGGGGTGATCCACCTGGTGGTCAACTGGAAGAGCTTCGTACTTCTGTTCCGCGAACGCTCGGCCCTGTTGGCGGTATTGGCCGGTGTCATCCTTTCGCTGGCGGTGCTGTTCGCCGGCGGTACCGGCGCCGGAAAAGCGGGCAGGCGCCATCCGCTCATTCAGGCCTTCGATCTGAACGGTAACGGGACGATTGACGCCGACGAGATAGCAGCCGCCTCCGCTTCGCTCAACCGACTTGATGCAAACGGGGACGGCAGGATCGCCATTGAGGAGATCGTGACCGGAAACGGCGAAAAGGTCAGGAGACGGGGCGGCCATGGAAATCGGCCCGCACCCTTCTGAGAAAACGGATTCGTCAACCCGGTCCGGCGCCCTATCGTTTTCGGTCAGCGTAAAAAGTCACTGCCTCTGCCTTCCGCATCGGGCATGGGGAACTACGGCGTCAGGCGGTATCCGACACCGGGTTCGGTAACAATATGACGGGGACGGGAAGGATCGGCCTCGATCTTGCGCCGAAGGTTGCTGATGTTGACGCGTAGCACATGGGGCTGTTCCTGATAGGCCAGGCCCCATATCTGCTTGAGAATCTGGCTGTGGGTCAACACCTTGCCGGCGTGATTGACAAACAAGCGCAGCAGGTCATACTCGGTGGGGGTGAGCTGGACATCTTCTCCCCTGACGGTCACGCGCCTCAGGGTCAGATCCACAACAAGATCACCGCTTGTGAATATCGGTTCCGAAACCTGACGCAGAGAACGTCTCAGGGCGGCCCGGATGCGGGCCATCAGTTCCCCGACACCGAAGGGTTTGGTGAGGTAATCGTCAGCGCCCGCGTCAAGGGCGGCGATTTTGTCGTCCTCCCGTTCGCGCACGGAAATCACGATGACGGGAACCTGGGACCATTCGCGGATCCGCCTGATCACCTCCACCCCGTCCAGATCCGGCAACCCCAGGTCCAGCAGGATCACGTCAGGACGAAACGCGGCCGCAGCCGCCAGCCCGGCGTGCCCTCCTTCGGCCTCGTGCAGGATGAACTCCTTGTTATTCAGCACCGTATGCAGAAACCGCCGTATGGCCAGTTCATCATCGATCACCAGGATACGCGCCGGATTTTCCGCCGTACCTCCACTTGTCATATCGCTCGCTCCTCAGCCACATTCAACGGCAGCCTGATAATTATCGTCAATCCGCCCTCAGCCCGGTTCTCGGCCCTGATCCTTCCTCCATGCGCCTCCACCAGCCCCTTGCAGATGGAAAGCCCGAGCCCGGTGCCGCCGGCACCCTCGGGAACCGGGATCCGGTAAAATTTGTCAAAAACCCGCTTGAGATCCTGCTCAGGCACCCCATGTCCATGATCGGAAAGACGGAGATCCAGCCAGTCGCCATCGGTCTGGGCCGTGATTTCCAGGGGCGTATCGGGGTCCGCATACTTGAGGCTGTTTTCCAGGATATTCACCAGAACCTGGGTCATCAGCACCAGATCCATGGGTACCAAAGGCATGACCGGCGGCATGCGGAAATGTACTCCGCGATCTCCAAGTCTGGTTTCCAGCACCGCCAGGGCACAGCCAACCAGATCCTGCACATCGCACAGTTCCCTTCGGGGCCTGAGCGCTCCGGCTTCGATGCGGGTCATGTCCAGGAGGTTCCCCACAAAGCGGTTCAGGCGTTCCGCCTCTCCGCTGGCCGTATCCAGCAACTCACTGCGCGCCTTCTCGCCCAGGCTGCTTTCACCGTCTCGAAGACTGGAAAGCACGCCGGTGATGGATGCCAGAGGCGAACGGAGATCGTGGGAGATGGAGTTGAGCAGGGCGCGTTCGAGATTTTCTCTGGCCTGCAGAATCTGGGCCTGCTCCGCCTGGTGAGAGAACTGTACCCGCTCCATGGCCATGGCCGCCTGGGTGGCAAACGCGTCCAGAAGGCGCCGGCTTTCGGTGGAGCGGTAATCGGAATCGCTCTCCAGGGCAACTCCCATGACACCCAGAATATTGGAGGCGGTCTCCAGCGGCAGGTAAATCATTGCCGCTGATACCAGCGTATCCGTCCCATGTCCTGCCGGATGCCGGTTCCGGAAAGCCCAGTCAGCTACGGCCTGTTCCTTGACATCGACGGCCACCCCTTCGCTGACGGCCATGAGCTCCAGCCGTTCCCCTTCCGGCAGGAACAGGGCGACACGGGCATTCAACGCCTCTCCCACATGTTTTACCACGGCCTTCAGCACCGCTCCGATATCGGCGGCCCCGGCCAGGGCACGGCTCAGGTAGTAGAGGCTGGCAGTCTGCAGTTCCCGCACCCGCATCACCTCAGCCCGCTCCCGCGCCATGGCAACCAGCGTACTGATGACCGCGCTCACCGAAAAGAGAGCCACAAAGGTAATGATATACTGGGGATCGGCCACGGCAAAGGTAAACCGCGGCGGGACAAAAAAGAAATCGAAGGCCAGCGTACCGAGAAAAGCGGTCATGATCGCCTGCTTCTGGCCAAGACGCACGGACGCCAGAATTACGGCCAGCATATAAATCATGACCAGATTTATAGGATCAAGAAAAGAATGCAGCATCTGGCAGAGCAGCGATGCAACCACCACCAGAGCCACACTTGCCGCATACCCCCTGAAGCTGAAGGGTACCCGCCGTTTCCTCGGCACACCGGCAACCGCATCCCTGTCCGGCTCGAAACTGACCACAACCACATCTATAGGACCGCTACGCCGGATTACCCGGTCCAGCACCGGTGGATTCAGCAGTTCACGCCAGCGCGGTTTGTTCGGCTTGCCGATCACGATCTTGGTGACGTTGTGGCGCGCGGCATAGGATAGTGTACCGTCCACGACCGAGGCGGCCGTCACGGTCGCAGCCTGTCCGCCCAGACTCTCGGCAAGACGCAGATCACGCCACACATTCTCGCGGTTTTCCCGGGCATACCGGCCGGTCCCGGGGGTCTCCACGTAGAGGGTATACCACTGGGCCTTGAGAATCTCCGCCAGACGGCAGGTAGCCCGGATCAGCTTCTCGCTGTAGGGGCTGCCGCTCACGCAGACCAGAAGCCGCTCCGCGGCGGGCCAGGGGCCCGGAATGGCCTGGGTTTCCATGTAGGCCCGCATCTGGTCGTCCACCCGTTCCGCGGTGCGGCGCAGGGAGAGTTCCCGCAGAGCCATCAGGTTGCCGGGCCGGAAAAACTTCTCCATTGCCCGGGTTGCCTGGGCCGGAATGTAAATTTTCCCCTCATGAAGGCGCTGGATAAGATCGTCGGGAGAGATGTCCACCAGCCTGATTTCGGAAGCGGTCTCCAGAATGCGGTCGGGAAGGGTTTCCCGCACCTTCACGCCGGTTATCTGCGCCACAACGTCGTTCAGGCTCTCAAAGTGCTGGATATTGACCGTGGTATAGACATCGATGCCGGCTGCCAGCAGTTCCTCCACATCCTGCCAGCGCTTTTCGTGGCGCGATCCGGGCGCATTGGTATGGGCCAGCTCATCCACCAGGGCAATCCTGGGCTTGCGGGCAAGCAGGGCGTCCAGGTCCATCTCCGGCAGGGGAACCCCCTGGTACATGATCTCTCTGCGGGGAATGACCTCCAGCCCTTCCAGCAGGGCGTCGGTTTCGGCCCTGCCATGGGACTCCACATACCCGGCGACCAGGTCCATGCCCTCCTGTCGACGCATGCGGGCCGCCTCCAGCATGGAGTAGGTCTTGCCCACCCCCGCTGCATAGCCGAGGAATATTTTCAGTTTGCCCTGCCCGGACTCTTCACTTTCGGCCTGCGCCAGTTTCAGCAGAGTTTCCGGAGATGGGCGGATGTCGTCATAATCGGTCATGGTTTCATCAGTCTATCCATTTCCAGGTTCAACACAAGCACATTCACCCTCGGTGCGCCCAGAACACCGAACTGTCGATCTTCGGTGGCCTGTGCAACCGCCTTGACGACGTCGGCTTCCGTGACATGTCTCGCCCTGGCCACGCGAGCAACCTGAAGCATGGCCGCCTCGGGAGAGATGTGCGGGTCCAGCCCGCTGGCCGAGGCCTGGACCAGATCGGACGGGATGCTGCCGGTTATCCCGCTGTCACGCAATGCCCTGACCCGGTCACCGATGGTCTTCAGATAGTCCGGATTGGTTGGCCCCAGGTTGGAACCGCCCGAGCCCAGGGGATTGTAACCGAAATCAGCCGTTGCTGATGGACGCGGCCAGAAGTATTTCGGGGCGGAGAAAGGCTGACCGATCAGTTTTGAACCGACAATCCTGCCGTTCTTGTCGGAGATGAAGCTTCCTCCGGCCCTGGCCGGAAAAAGGGCATGGGCAATGCCGGTGACGGCGAGAGGATAGATGCCGCCGCAGATAATGGTGAATATAAGGAAAAGCAGAAGTGCCGGTCTGATATCTTTCATGGATTACCTCTCCTGATTTTACCTCCCCCTTTGAAAAAGGGGGAATGAGGGGGATGATTTGCCTTTGATGAATGCGGAAAATCTCCCCTACCCCCCTTTGTCAAAGGGGGGTGAAATTACACCACCATCCCCACCAGCATGTCGATGGCCTTGATCCCGAAGAACGGCGCGATAATGCCGCCGACACCGTAGAGCAGCAGGTTGTGAATCAGCAGCTTCTCCGCAGGCATGGGGCGGAATTTCGTTCCCTTAAGCGCCAGCGGCACCAGCAGCGGGATGATGACGGCATTGAAGATGACCGCCGACAG
>CAZRPI010000018.1:0-17957 GCA_964601865.1 uncultured Pelobacter sp.
CTCGCCCCTTCTGCCGCCAATCTCCAGGAGTGGAGATTCGTGATAGTCCGTGAGCGTGAGATGATTAAAAAGCTCGCCGCTGTCGCCGGAGGCCAGGCATTTGTGGCGGAAGCCCCTGTAGTGATTGTTGCCTGTGCGGAGACGGATGGGCAGGTCATGAGATGGGGAGGGCCGCCTTGTTATCAGATAGACGTGGCGATCGCTCTTGATCATATGAGCCTTGCTGCCGTGGACCTAGACTTGGGGAGTTGCTGGATCGGACTGTTTGATGAAAAAAAAGTGAAAGAAATCCTGCATATTCCGGCCGAAATACGAGTAATAGTATTGATGCTGTTAGGCTACCCATGTGACCCATCAGTCAATGCAAAGAACCGCCTTCCTTTGGATCAAATCGTGAAATATGAGCATTGGTGAACAATTGTGAGTAAAAAAACTTATTTGGGAAGGATAGGGAGATCACCACAAATCACAAAAAAACCTTCTGATTTACTGGCAGTTACAAACAAGTCCTACAGTCAGGCAGCAGGCGGGGTTACCACCGCCGTCCTCCACACCACCGTATGTACGGTTCCGTATACAGCGGTTCATGAAGTACGTTGAAGTCGGTAAAGCTGGTCCATGAGCGATATCAGCCCCAATAAGGCACTTACGCGCCACGCGCCCGCCATGCCGGGCGCAAATATAGAGGGCGCCCGGTTCAATGCCGGACGCCCCCCTATGGCTGTATGGATACGGAGCTACCTGCCGAGAAGCATCTCCATGAGGCGGTAGCCTTCAACGAAGAGACCGGTTGACCTGGCCTGCTCCTCGTCGTAAGCGGCGGCGCCGTTACCCTTGCCCTCCCCGCCCCGGTAGATGATGAATGGGACGGGGTCCGGCGTGTGAGTCATCAGGTTGACCGGCGTGGGGTGATCCGGAGCGCAGAGAATCGCGTACTCGCCGAATTTCCCGATCCCCTCCAGCACGGTCCCGACCACCTGGCGGTCAAAGTCCTCGATGGCCCTGATCTTGTAATCCATTCTGCCCGCGTGCGCGGCCTCATCCGGCGCTTCCACATGGACGTAGACAAAGTCGTGACGCTCCAGGGCCGCCAGGGCCGCCAGGGCCTTACCCAGATAATTGGTGTCGATGAAACCGGTGGCGCCTTCCACCCTGATGGGCTCCAGGCCGACGCATACGCCGATCCCCTTGATCAGATCCACGGCGGAAATGACGGCGCCGCTCAGGCCGAACTTTTCCCTGTAGGAACCGATCCGCGGGCTCTTCCCGTGCCCCCAGAACCAGACCGAGTTTGCCTGCGACTTCCCGTCCCGCTGGCGCTGACCGTTCAGGGGATGGTCTTGAAGAACCGTCCGGGCATGGTTCATGATCTCAATGAGACGATCGGCGCCGTCTCCGGCGGGCAGATACTCCTGAACGGGCTTCCCCGTGATATCGTGCGGAGGGGTGAGCGACATGCCATCCCTGCCGCCGCGCCAGACCAGGAGATGACGGTAGCTTACGCCGGGGTGGAATTCGAATTCGGGGGAACCTAGTTTCTCCTGCAGGGACTCCACCAGAACCCGCCCCTCGGCCGTGGAGATATGGCCGGCGGAGAAATCCTCCATGAAAACGCCGCCTTCAGCCTGTCCGAGGGTTACGAGATTCATGCGGAAGGCCACATCGTCCGGCCCAAGCTCGACCCCCATGCTGATGGCCTCCAGCGGGGAGCGGCCGGTATAGCAGCCGCGGGGGTCATAACCGAAGACGGAGAGGTTTGCCACATCGCTGCCCGGGGGCATGCCTTCGGGCACGGTCCGGGCCAGTCCCACCTGACCGTGCCGCGCCATGTAGTCCATGTTGGGTGTGGACGCCGCCTGGAGCGGCGACCTGTCGCCCAGTTCGCTGTAGGTGACATCCGACATGCCGTCACCAAGAAGTACAATGACCTTCATATGAGCCTTTCCGGTTGAGTCCGAAGTTTATCCCTTGAGGCTCTTGCAGAAGTCGAAGCAGATCCCCTCCCCCCTCCCGTCAAGGGAGTGGGGGCAGGTGTTCAGGACTTTTGCAAGAAGCTCTCTTGAATGCGATGACGCATCCGTATTTACGCAAGAGGCAATATTAGTTGCCGAATCCGCGATTTGTCAACCTCCATGACCTGTTATTTCCTGACAAAGATCTCCCGGGCCAGGTTCGTGTCGATGGCAAACTCGGAGTAACCCACGCGGAAGATGTATGACGGGAAAGACTGGGTCAGTACGATCTTGTTCCCCGGCAGGACCCCCATGGCCATCAGTTTCTGCATCTTCTTGTTGTCGTCAGTCTGGATATAAGCGATTTCCCCCCCCTCACCCGATTTCAGTTCGGTCAGGGCAACAATCCCCAGATCCCCCTCGGCGCGCGCCTGGCGGCAGCATTCACCCGGAGGGATGGGCTTGCCGTGGGGGCAGGTAGTGGGATGATTCAGCATGGCGCACACCTTGGAATCCACCCCCTCGTTGAGCAGGTGCTCGAACTGGCAGGCCTTGCTGTTGCCGTCCTCGCCACGGATGTTGAGCACATCCATCATCAGGCGTTCCGCCAGGCGATGCCGGCGGATCGTCATGCGCCCTTCTTCCTTCCCCTCGGGCCCGAAATAAACTTTCCCCCCCCTGATTTCCACCAGGGCATGGCCAGCCAATTCCGCCAGAGCCGGGTCGTCAAGAGCGACCCCCAGTTTTCCTGGATCCAGGGCGGAAAGTTTTTCCTCTTCAACCGCAATCCACAATGCCTCAAGAATCTCTTCCGCCTTATCGGACAGCTTCATGCCCCACCTCTTCTTTTACGGTAATTCTATTCAGGTTATTACCTCCCCTCTTTGCAAAAAGGGGGGTCGGGGGAGATTTATCAGCACCGGCAACGCCCATAAACACGGCATCGCTGTAAAATCCCCCTAATCCCCCTTTTCCAAAGGGGGACTTTTTCTGCCCTGCCGCATTCTACGAACTGAGAAATTACTTTTTCCGTTTCCCTTTCTCAGTTAACATCGACCGCACCCTGCTGACAAATTTAGGCTCCACGGGATTTTTGTAACCGCAGCGCGGACAGTGCAACGCATGACAACCTCCCGGACAACCGCCGCAACTTCTTTTCCCCTCGCTCTCCTCAAACTCGTATCCGCAGAATCCGCACTTCACCCCAGAACTCCAGTCAGCAGCAAAAGCCTGTTGAGAAGGAAACCGCTGCCGAAGGCCAGCGTGCTGACGAAAAGCCCGATCGCTCCCGCCACCTTCCAGCCACGCTCCTTTTTCATGATCAGAAACTGGGCTATACATGGGATGAACAGGGTAAGGGTAACCGCCGCCACGGTCAGCTGCCTGGTATTCATCAATCCCCTGGTCTGGAGATCGTAGAGACCCGCTGCCCCATAATCACGGCGGAAAAACCCGAACAGAAATGCCACGGCTGTCTCTCTGGGCAGGCCAAGTGATGCCATCACCGGTGTCAGGGCATCAACCGCCTTCTCGAAAAAGCCGGTTATTTTTCCCAGCCAGAGCAGCACGGAGGCGAGGACGAACAGCGGCAGGATTTCCAGGAAATACCACTGCATGCGGGTATAGGTCTTGGTCAGAACATTGCTGAACTGGGGCAGTCGCATGGGGGGCAGCTCCATGTAAAACATGGGTGCCTCTCCGGGCAGAACCCGAGCGGCAAGCAGACCGACGACCACGAACAGCAGCATCATGCAGGCGCACCACACCGCCAGAGCACCCGGCGCCTTGGAGAGCAGGGCGATGATGACCCCAAGTTGAGCCGAACAGGGGATCGCCAGGGAGAGCAGGATCGTGGCGATGATCCGCTCACGCACCGTCTCCAGGGTCCGGGTCACCATGGTCGCCATGGTATCGCAGCCGAATCCCAGCACGATGGGTATGACGGCCCGCCCGGTCATGCCGAACTTCTTGAAGATACGGTCCACCAGAAGCGCCAGTCGCGGAAAATAGCCCGTATCCTCCATAAATGAGAAGAAGATGAAAAACGTGGCCACGATCGGCAGGATGATCCCCACCGCGTAGCGGACCCCCAGAGTGACGATGCCATACTCCCCCACGAAGAGTTCCTGGATGATCTCCCATGGGATGATCCGTTTCAGCAGGGCTGTAACCCAGGGGTTGAACCACTCGAGAAAGATCCGCTTCTCCAGCAGGTCCACCAGGGTTCCGGCGCCGAACTCGCCCACGAACCTGTAGAGGCCGAAATAGAGCGCCAGCAGCATCATCGGGATACCGGTCAGGGGGCGCA
Organism: uncultured Pelobacter sp.; assembly: GCA_964601865.1. Classification (GTDB taxonomy): domain Bacteria; phylum Desulfobacterota; class Desulfuromonadia; order Geobacterales; family Pseudopelobacteraceae; genus Pseudopelobacter. The sequence continues at coordinate 4,261 of CAZRPI010000018.1, forward strand.
CCGACCAGCGGGAAAGGCGCTCGGACATGGTAACCACGCGTTTTTCCGGCGCGACGACCACGCCGTACAACATCCTTCCCACAATCCCGTTCCGTTCCAGCGATAGGTCGAGATGGAACGACTCCCGCCGTTCGAAGACAATCTCGTTGACCCTGGCCGCCATAGCATCGAACCGTTCCCCCTCACGGTTCCGGACCAGTCCGGTGATCTCGTCGTCCCTCTGCAGCAGCAGGAGCGCCAGGGCGCGGCGGGAGAAGAGATACTCCCCCCTTATCATGCCCGCCACCTCGCCGATACTCTGCTCCAGAACCCCGCTATAGGTGAACTCCCTGTACGTGCGTTCCGCGGCGCCGTAACCGGCAATGGCCCGCCTTATCTCGTCAAGCCCGCGTTTCCGGGCGGTGGCCGCGCCGATCACCGGAATACCGAGACGCTGCCCCAACAGTTCCAGGTCGATCCTGAGGCCCATCCGTTCGGCCTCATCCATGATATTGACGATCAGGATCACCGGCAATCCGGCTTCGATCAACTGGATGGTCATGGCCAGCATCCGCTCCAGATTGCGGGCGTCCAGAACATGGGCCACCACATCGGGCGTCTCGTGCAGCAGGATCTCCCGGGCCACCCGTTCTTCCTCGGTGATGGTGTGGATGGAGTACATGCCGGGGGTGTCGATCACCTGCCACTGGCGGCCCTCTATGACGGCGTTGCCGCGGGAAACCTCGACCGACGTGCCGGGGTAGTTGGAAACGGTCACATAGGCGCCCGTCAGGGCGTTGAAGAGGACGCTCTTCCCCACATTGGGGTTGCCCACGAGGGCCACCCGCCTGACGGCAACTCCGTCCCCCGGTTTTTCCGGACGGCTAGGGGAAGCTTTTGCCATGGACGGCCCCTATCATGTTTTCGATTTTAATTTTCATTGTATCGTCAAAAAAACACCATCAGGGAGAAGTGCTGGGCGCCGGGGCAAGCTTGGCCCGGCACTGGGCGCAGAGACCGTAGATCTCCAGTTTGTGGCTGTTGATGTAAAAACCGTGGCGCGTAGCGATTTCGTCCTGGAGCTTCTCGATGGTTGCGTTCTCGAACTCGATCACCGCATTGCAGTTGGTGCAGACGAGATGATCGTGGTGTTCACCCTCCGCCACGTGTTCATAGCGGGTCTGGCCGTCGTGCAGCAGAACCTCCCGGGCCAGGCCGGCCTCCACCAGGAGCTTGAGGGTGCGGTAGACCGTGGCGCTGCCGATGCCGGGATGAACGCTCCTGATTTTCAGGTAGAGCTCCTCCACGCTCACGTGCTGGTGGGTGGCCAGGAAGAAGTCGAGGATGATATCCCGCTGGCGGGTGGAACGCAGCCCCTTGCCGGCAGCAAACCTGTTGAACGCGTTTTTCTTTTCGAGAATCATCCGCCCCCCTTGTTGAAATTGAATTTCAATATATGGTCGATATTTTTTTTTGTCAAGGTATTTGGGGCTGAATTAATTCAACCGGAACGGAGCCCAGGGATTCTACGGGGAACCGGGAGGTTAGCCCAAAACAGGTTCGACATTTTAATTAGATAGCTATCTTGAAGAAGGTGTGAGACAATGGCGCATATTCGAACCGGATACCGGTTACAAATACGGCACGAATTGTTGGAGGATTGTCTCGAAAAGCTGTCCGGCACACTCTTTCGGCTGCATCACAATCGATGTTCACCTTAACAGGGTGAGGCAACGGCAATTTCAAGAGACAGGATTCTAACAATGAAAATTTTTCTGATCTACATCAGGGACGAGGATTTCTATCGGCTTCTACCATCCGGACTCGGGGGCTCACGTTTCAGCAAGGGCAGAGTCCAGGTGATGGCGTTCCCCCCTATCGGGATCGAGACTTTGGCACCGGTCATTCGTCAGCACGGTCACGAGGTGCGGATGTTCGACACCTGTCACCCGCTGATGAAGGCTGAACAGATCTCAGATGCGGTCCGCGAAGATAGCCCGGACGTCATCGCCCTCTCCTTCCTTTCCACAACCGCCTATCCAGCTACACGCGACATGGCCCGGCATCTCAAACAGGCCGCTCCCCATACACCGATCATGGTTGGAGGCGTTTTCGCGACCATTAACGCCAGAGAGATTCTGGAGGACTCACCCGACATAGATTTCGTTGCCAGGGGCGAGGGTGAGGAATTATTCCCGGAATTTCTGGAGAATCTGCAGTCTCCCGGGAAAGTCGGCGGCCTGACATGGCGCTCGGAAAGCGGGATCATCGAGAACCCTTCCCGGCCTGTCATTGAAAACCTCGACCAGTTTCCCTACCCCGACCGCAGCAGCCTTCCGATCGACTATATCGAGTCCATGCCGCTTGATGTGCCGGCCGTCCTCTCGCTTGATCGTTTCTGCACCATACAGACCTCGCGCGGTTGTCCAAATCAATGTATCTACTGCGGCATCCCCTCCCTTGCCAACCGCAGGTGGCGTCATCGTTCCCCCGAACATGTGCTGGGCGAGATGCAGCAACTGAACGATGAGGGTTACCGTTCCATCTATCTCACGGACGATCAGTTTCTGCTCAACAGCAAGCGCATCGGCGCAATCAGCCAGGGCATCATCGACCGCAAGCTGGAGTTTAACTGGGGCTGCGAGGGCCGCGTCGATTCAACCGCCACCGACCAGTTTCCTATCATGGCCAGGGCCAACTGCAACTTTATCGCATTCGGGGTGGAAGCCGGCACACAGAAGGTGCTGGACCGCCTCAAGAAGAAACAAACGCTGGAGCAGATCGAGAACGCCGTATGCGAGGCAAAGCGCCATGGAATAGACACCATCCACGGTTTCTTTCTAATTGGTTCGCCGGAAGAGACTGAAGAAGAGATCCTGGAGAGTTTCCGTTTTGCTGCCCGGCTCAAGCTGGACACATTCGGCTTCAATCGGCTCTGTGTCTACCGCGGCACCCCCCTGTGGCGGGATTACGTCGAAAGGGGAATTATCGACGATAAGCGCGACTGGGAAAAGTGGTTCAAGTGCTCGGACATCGATCCGAATATCCTGGCGGGAAAGGTGCTGAATCGGGCCAGACAGAAAGGGTACATGATGCTGTTCGCCAGCAGGATCTTCCGCCGGCCCTTCAAGACGTTCAAGCTGCTGCGCAGGTTTGGACGATACATGAAAAAAACCGATATTCTGAAGCTTCTTTGGAGTCCTTTCCGCAAACGAACCCTGACGCTCAAACCCTCACTTCCCTCTTCCATGACCGAACGGGGGCTGACAGCCCCGGTTCGGGGCGCGGCTTCAGAAATATGAGTTAGGACCCCGTTTCCGGAGCACAAATTGCGAGTTGCGTAAAAGCCCGATAGATACCGGGCTTTTCTGTCTCGGGGCGGACTCATTTGAGTGACCGGGATCATGGGATCGCAGCGACCACCAGCAATGAAATCAGGATTATTCAGTTTATGAGCGGTTTTTATCTGTGGTAAACTTTAAAAAAATGTCAAAGGGTTGTGTCTCGGCGGTGCTTGAGCACACTGTTCTCCAGCGCCACCTCGCGAATGATCTTTTCCGCTTCGTCGCGGGTCAAACCGACACCGGGACGGTTTCCCATCCAATGGGTGTACTCTCCGCGGGGCGGATTGAGCGGTTCTGGGATATGGGGGCCGCGGATGTGCCGACCGTTCAGGTAGAGGGCCGCCTGAAATTCGCCTTCCTCCCTGACGATGGCAAACTCGGCTTTCATTCCGTTGTTGAGGATCTTGGTCAGTACGACACGCTTGCATATCATCGTTCAACGCCTCCCCGGGGTGGATGATATTGATGCAACGCCATCGATGAAACATTGCCCACATTATCCACAAAAGATCAAGAAAAAATATGGAGTTACCATCAATGACCATCGCACACTCCAACCGCACCATGACCGCCCTGCTGGATACGCTCTGCGGCGACTACCTCCAGGGAAAGGAAGAGGTAGTGCGCCTTTCGGTCATTGCGCTTCTGTCCGGCGGTCACATCCTGATCGAGGACCTGCCCGGACTTGGCAAGACGACCATCGCGCTGGCGCTGGCCGGAGCCACATCACTGACCTTCGGCCGCGTGCAGTGCACCAGCGACCTGCTCCCCTCGGACATAACCGGTCTCTCCGTTTTCGATCGCGAAGAGGGGCGCTTTAACTTCATGCCCGGCCCGATCTTCAACAACATCGTTCTTCTCGACGAGATCAACCGGGCCATGCCCCGCACCCAGAGCGCCATGCTTGAGGCCATGGAAGAGCGACGGGTGACGGTTGAGGGGATCACCCATCCCCTGCCCGACCCGTTCATGGTCTTTGCCACCCAGAACCCCTCCGACCAGAGCGGAACCTTCCCCCTCCCCGAATCCCAGCTGGACCGATTCCTGATCTGCACCGGCATCGGCTACCCGCCGGGACACCTGGAAAAACGGATCATCGCGGGAGGGGGCATCCGCGAAAAACTGGGTGCCATGGAGCCCATCGCCTCATCAGGCCACATCCTGGAGGCGCGACGCGTGGTGACGGAGGGGGTCCATCTGTCCGAGAAGGTTGCCGGCTACATCTACGGGATCGTATCGGCTTCGCGCACTCATCCCGTGATCAGGAGCGGCCTCTCCACCCGCGCCGCGATCAATCTGGCCCAGGCGGCCAGGGCCGCGGCCTTTCTCGAAGGGCGGGACTTCGTGGCGCCCGAGGATGTCAGGGGGGTTGCAGTGGCGGTCTGCGCCCACCGTCTGGTCATGCGCATCGATCACGACAACGTCGACAGGGGGGAATTGCTACGGGAACTGATCGCCGGCATAGAGCTTCCTTTGGCCTGAAGATCTCCAAGGCCGGGGCGTTGTACATCGCCATCACCCTCCTCCTGGGATTCTCGGCCGTCAACACCGGCAACAACCTGCTGTTTCTGGTGGTTTCCGGTCTGCTGGCCTTCATGTCAATCACCGGCATGGCCGGAATGCTCAATATCAGGGGACTGGTTCCCCAACTGCTGCCCCCCGAGGAGATCTTTGCCGGCAGCCCGGCCACCTTCCGCCTGAAGCTCCACAACACCAAGGCCCGTATCCCATCCTTTCTGATCCGCCTGCAGTGCCGGGGAGGAAAGCCGGTCACCATCCCGCTGGTTCCTGCCGGCGAACCGGTTTTCGCCTCCATGGGACTCACCTTCCCGCAGAGGGGAGAGGCGCGGGTGGCCAGCGTCTGCATCAGTTCCCCCTTCCCGGTCAATTTTTTTACCCGATACTGGACCATAAACCTGGATTCTTCCTTTGTGGTCTTTCCCCGCCTCCTGCCCGGCGCTGGGGCCGGTGACAGCCGGGAGGCGGAACGCCAGGGGAGCAGGGTGAATCTGGCGCGGGGTCTGGATGGGGAACTGGAGCGGATTTACGGATATACCGGCTGCGAACCGCTGAGGATGATCCACTGGAAGCTCTCGGCCAGAAGCGACGAATTGCTGGTCAAAGAGTTCGGACGCCAGGCCATGACCCCCCTGATCATCGATCCGGAGCAGCAGCCGGGCCTCACCCTTGAGGAGCGGCTCTCCACCGCCGCCTGGCTGGTAAAACGCTGGGTCCTGCGGCGGCCGGTGGGGCTGAGGCTGGCGGACCGCACCATTCCCGCCGCCATCGGACATCACCAGGCCATTCGACTCCTGACGGAGCTGGCGCTCTATGACCGCCATTAGTTCGCTGATAGGCATTTTCTCCTACGCCGTCGCCCTCTGCGGCATCGTGCCCCTCTTTCCCTGGCTGACCACGGCCCCGCGCCTGCTGCTGGCAGCCGGACTGGCGGCCGGCGTCTGGCAGAGCGTCCGCGGCGCCTGGCCGCTGAAGAACTGGATGCTGAACGCATCCATCGTTCCGGTCTTCCTCTACTACGCGGCCCGGTTCAGCCTCTCCAACGCGGTCCAGCCGGTTGTCAGCCTGCTGGCCATCATGCTGGCCGTCCGCCTCGTCGGCGAGAAGAGCGTCCGCCATTATCTGCAGATCCTGGCCCTGTCGCTCTTCTGCCTGGCCTCATCATCCCTGTTCGATCTGAGCCCCGTATTTCTGCTCTATCTGGCGCTGCTGTTGATCCTTGTCGCCATTTCTCTGGTACTGCTCACCTTTCACGATCAGGACAGCCGCATGCGCCTGCCGCGCGGCGACCTGCGCCGGGTACTGGCCGCGGGACTCCTCATGCCTTTGGCTTCGGTTCCGCTCCTCCTGATCTTCTTCCCCCTGCTCCCCCGCACCCAGTTGCCGCTGTGGAATATTGCCGCCGCGCCCCAGGCGCGGAGCACCGGCTTTTCCGACCGGGTCGAGCCGGGGAGGAGCGAACGGGCAGCCGATTCGCCGCTCCTCGCCTTCCGGGCCGAGATGCCCCCCAGGCCACCGCAGCAGCTCTACTGGCGCAGCATGGTCTTCAACCGCCTGGAGGGGACCCGCTGGGTGCGCGATAGCGCCGTTCCCCCGGAATGGCCGAAATTCGGCGCCAGCCGCATCAGCCAGGCCATCTACCCCGAACCGGGGCTCTCCCGTTTCCTGATCGCGCTGGATGTTCCGGCAGCCACAACCGCCCTTCGGGCACGACCAAACCCCGACGCCACTTGGGAACTACGTTCAGCCGACGCAAAACGGCTGAGTTACCGGGCTGATTCGACCGTCGGCGGCCTGCTGCCGGTGGCCGGAACAATCAACCGCGACTTCTACCTGCGACTCCCTCCGGGGCTCCCCCAGTCCATCACCCGGCTGGCCGGGCGAATCCGCGCCGAAGGCCCCGGCGATGACCGGAGAGCGGAACTGCTGGAGCGACACTTCCGCAACGGCGGCTACCGCTACGGCATGGAGAGGCTCCCAACCGGTGAACACGCGCTGGAGCGTTTCCTCTTCGAGACCAGACGGGGAAACTGCGAGTTCTTCGCATCCTCCTTTGCCCTGCTGGCGCGCTCGGCCGGCATACCCGCACGGCTGGTGGGCGGTTACCTGGGGGGAGAGTACAACGATGTGGGAGGCTACTACCTGGTGACCGAGGGGATGGCCCATGTCTGGGTGGAACTGTTCATGGAGGGGAAGGGCTGGCGGCGCGTCGATCCCAGCTCCTTTGCCGCCAACGCGGACACGTTCTGGGGGGCGCCCCGGTCAAAGACATTCACCATGCGCCTGCGCATGACCCTGGATTCCCTGGACCACGCCTGGAACCGTTCCGTAATCGGCTACGATTTCGAACGCCAGCTCGACGTGGCCCGAACCCTTACCGGAAGCCTCCAGAGCCTGACGCTGCAACGGCTGCTGAGGGGGATTCTGCCGCCGCTCGGGGTGGTCGCGGTCGTTTCTCTGGCCAGCTTTCTGCTGTTGCGGCGCAGCACCCTCCTTCCCCCACGGGAGGAGCGGTTGCTGAGAAGTTTCTACCGCCATCTTGAAAGGGATTGCGGGTTGAACGTGCAACCGGGACGGCAGGGACTGTTCGAGCTTGCCTGGCTCGCGGACGATGGGCGGGTCCGTGAGTTCGTGGATATCTACGCTGCCGCAATCTACCGTGACCGGAAGCTGACGGACGAAGAGTACGGCCATTTGCGGCGCCTGCTGAGGGCCGGCTTTGAGCGTGATTCCGGCGGATAGTTATTTTTTTGCCGGCGCCGTCCATCCCCCACGGCGTTTCATCCAAGGGGATGGAGATTTTGGAATAACTGGTTCAGATCGGCTCATTTTTGTGATATTTGCTATATAATTTTATCCCCGACTACACAAAAAATATTCCTGGAGGTGCGGCATGAAGAGGGCAGGATTCGTATTGATGACGGCGGTTATCACGGCGCTTTCCGGCTGTGCGACCAAGGGTTATGTCAACACCCGGACCGATCCTCTGGTTGAGCGTCTCAACAAACTTGAGGCAAAGGTATCGGAACTCAATGCCATGAGGGAAACCGACAGCGCTGCCATCAGGCAGGCTAACGACAAGGCGCAGCAGGCCCTTGACGTTGCCGGCAAAACCTCCGTCGACGCCGTGAATGCAAACAACGAAGTCAGGAAAATCGAGGCAACCGCAATGAGAGCCGACACGGCGGCAACGAGAGCCGAAAAGGCGGCCAACGAGGCGGCACAGGCGGCCGGCTCAGCCAGGGAGATGGCAATAAAATCCGAAAAGGCCTTCAATCTTGGTCAGAAAAAATAGCGGGGACCCCATACCGGGATCTCTCAACCCGGTATTGCAACCGCTTTCCACCAGTTTCAACTCATGCGCCAGTTCTGGATAGCGTGGATTTCAACGCTTTTGTGTACCATCTGGGTAGTCGTCCCGTCTCAGGAGTACAGCCTGGGAGCCGAGTATTGCTTCAACCAGGACGTGGGAGGCATACTCAGCATCCATACGATCAAAAGCGACGATTCGCTGATTGAACTGGCCAGACGGTACGATGTTGGTTTCAACGAAATAACGGCCGCCAATCCGAAAATTGACCCATTTATCCCTCTAGCGGGAACCAGGGTCACAATACCGAGGAGCTGGATCCTGCCCGACGTTCCCCAACACCAGGGAATTGTCATCAACCTGGCGGAAATGCGCCTCTACTACTTCACTCCGCGAAACCGGGAGTGTGTCGAAACCTTTCCCATCGGTATCGGTGACGAGGGGTGGGACACTCCGACGGGGACATACCGCATTACCGAAAAAAAAGTCAACCCGGCATGGCATGTCCCCGGATCAATTCTGAAACAGCGGCCGGAGTTGCCGAAAGTCCTGCCGCCGGGTGATGACAACCCTCTCGGCAGCCATGCCCTGCGCCTTTCCGGGGGTAAAATCATGATCCACGGGACCAATCGCCCCTTCGGTATCGGCAGAAGAGTCAGCCACGGCTGCATCCACCTGTATCCCGAAGACATTGCCACTTTTTTTCACAAGGTTGCAATCGGAACCAGCGTCACCATCGTGCAGCAGCCGGTCAAGGCTGCCGCCGTAAACGGCTGGGTGGTCGTGGAAATCCATGAAGGCGGGGCCAGGGAACTGGAGCGCAAGGCCGTTGACCTCCTAAAGAAAAAGGGTCTGCTTGCAAGGGTGGACCTCGATCGTCTGAAAGTGGCGATACAGGCAAGATCGGGGATGCCGACCGATATAACACGAAAGTAAAAAGCAGGCATTATGGCGGACACGACAGATCAAACCTTCCAGAATGAGGTCGAAACGGGTCAAGAATCATGCCCTGCACAACGGACAGGGAATAAGGCATGAGCTACCGATCTCCACAAAAACGCAGAATGGAGACGCTGAGGATCGTGGCGATCTATGCGCTGTTTGGCCTGGTCTGGATATACGGTTCCGACAAGGCGGTCGGATGGCTGGCTCATGATCCCGCCGTGTTTGTTCAGATTGCCGTCGTCAAGGGTTCGCTCTTCATTATCTGCACGGCAACGCTCCTCTACTTCCTCATCAGCCGTTTCGCCCATGAACTGGCAACTGCCGAACGGGGACAGATCGAGAGCCTGAAAAACTACGAGGCCATCTTCAACGCTACGAACGAGGCCATATTCGTCCATGATGTCAAGAGTGGCCGCATAGTGGACATAAACGACCGTGTGCTGGAGATGTTCGGATACAGTCGCGATGAAGCGTTGTCAGCGGATATTGGTCGGATCTCCGAAGGAACGCCCCCCTATTCACAGGAGGAAGCCGTTGAAATGGTCCACAGGGCCATGCTTGAAGGTCCGCAGGTTTTTCAATGGCTATGCCGGAGAAAATCGGGGGAACTCTTCTGGACCGAAGTTTCCCTGAGAAAAATCTCCATCCAGGGTGATGACAGAGTCATTGCCGTTGTCAGGGACATAAATGAACGCAAACAGCTGGACGATGTGCTGCGGAAAAGCGAGGAACTCCACCGGACCATACTGCAGACAGCCATGGGCGGGTTCTGGCGGACGGACACAAGGGGAGGTCTGCTGGAAGTCAATGAGTCATACTGCCGCATGAGCGGCTACAGCGAGCAGGAGCTGCTCGCCATCAGTATCTCCGACCTGGAGGCCAGCAAGTCACCCGAGGAAATCAAGTACCTGATCCGACTGATCATGGAGCAGGGCGAGGCCCGTTTCGACTCACGACACCGGCGCAAAGACGGGACGGTTTTTGACGTCGAGGTCAGTGTCAAGTACCTGCGGGTAGGAGACGGGCAATTGGTGATTTTCCTGCACGACATTACGGACAGGAAACTATCGGAAAGGGCGCTGAAAGAGAGCGAAGAGCGATGGAAGTTTGCCCTTGAAGGAGCAGGAGACGGTCTCTGGGATTGGGATGCCGTTACTAACCACGTCTATTTTTCCCGACAGTGGAAAGCCATGCTCGGGTATGCGGAAGATGAATTCGGCGACACACTGGATGACTGGGAGCAGTGCGTTCACCCCGAAGACAGGGCCGCGGTCTTCGCTGCCCTTGATCGGCATTTTCGCGGAGAGACCGAAATTTTCAGCAGCGAGTACCGCATCCAGTGCAAAAATGGAACATACAAGTGGATTCTGGACCGCGGGAAAGTCATCGAATGGACCGAAGATGGCAAACCACGCCGTGTCATCGGCACCCATACCGATATCAGCTACCGCAAGTTGGCGGAGGCTGAGGCTCTCCTCAATGTAAAACGTCTCAGAGGTATAGTATCCATCCTTCAATACCGCGCCAGCACAATACAGGAGTTTCTTGATAATGCACTTAACGAGGCGATCCAACTCACAGACAGCAAAATCGGCTATCTCTATTTTTACTTTGAAGACGGTAAGCAGTTTTTCCTGAACAGCTGGTCAAAAGATGTCATGCAAGAGAGTGCCATCGCGAATCCGCAAAAATGCTACGAGTTGGAGAAGATCGGTGTCTGGGGTGAGGCCATCCGTCAGCACCGGCCAATCATCCAGAATGACTATCAGGCAGAACAGCCTCTTAAGAAGGGGGATCCGCAAGGCCATGCCGCACTCAAGAGATTCATTACCGTCCCGGTTTTTAAGGATGACCGGATAGCTGCCGTAGTTGGCGCGGCGAACAAGGAAAGTGACTATGGTGATGCGGATGTGCTTCAACTCACCCTGTTGATGGATGTTCTCTTGAGATATGTTGAAAACAGGAGGGGGGAAGATGAACGCAGCCATCTCCATGACATCATTGAAAGAAGCATGAATGAAATTTACGTTTTTGATGCCGAAACACTGATATTCAAGCATGCCAATCAGGGCGCGTTGAATAATCTGCAGTATTCGCTTGATGAAATCTTAAATCTGACACCGGTAGATTTAAAACCGGAAATGACAGAGACCTCCTTCCGCGCCATGATACAGCCCCTGTTGGCGGATGAGCAGGACAAACTGTATTTCCAGACAGTCCACCGCAGGGCCGACGGTAGCCAGTACCCCGTGGAAGTGAACTTGCAACTGGTTCAGTCAGGCAGTGAGCGTGTATTTCTGGCCGTCATCAACGACATCACTGACCGCAAACAGGCGGAATCGGAAAAGGCGACCCTCGAGAACAGGCTTCAGCAGGCCCAGAAGATGGAGTCGATCGGCCGTCTGGCGGGCGGCGTGGCGCATGACTTCAACAACATGCTTTCGGTCATCATTGGCCACGCCGATCTGGTCCTGATGACAATGGAACTATCCGACCCGTTGCGTAACAGCCTGCTTGATATCCGCAGCGCCGCAAAACGCTCAGCCGACCTGACGCGGCAACTGCTGGCCTTTGCCCGCAGGCAGGCCATCTCACCCGTCGCCATGAATCTCAACGACGCGATATCGGGGTTGCTCAAGATGCTGCAGCGGCTCATCGGAGAAGATATACACCTGACATGGCAGCCGGCGTCCGATCTGTGGCTGGTTAAGGCGGACCCCAGCCAGATAGATCAGGTCCTCGCCAATCTCTGCGTCAACGCCAGAGACGCCATCGAGAACACCGGGCGGCTCACCATCGAAACACGCAACTGCGCCGTCGATGGGTGTTACTGCAGAAACAACCCGGACGCGGTACCGGGGGAGTATGTACGCTTCAGTGTCAGCGACGACGGCAGCGGCATGGACAGGGAGACACAGGCCCACATCTTTGAACCGTTTTACACGACCAAGGAACTCGGCAAGGGGACGGGACTGGGACTGGCAACGGTCTTTGGCATCGTCAAGCAGAACGGCGGCTTCATCAACGTCTACAGCGAGCCTGGCAAGGGCACGACCTTCTCGATCTATCTTCCGCGCCTTGCGGAGGAGAGCCCGCACTCGCCGTCCGGGGGTGAAGAGGCGCCTATTCCGGGGGGCCACGAAACCGTCCTTCTGGTGGAGGATGAAACGAGCATCCTCAAAATGACATCGAGCATGCTCGGCATGCAGGGATACAACGTGCTGTCGGCAGAATCCCCAAAAGAGGCAATCCTGATGGCACGGGAGCACTCCGGTGAGATTCACCTGCTCCTGACCGACGTGATCATGCCGGAGATAAACGGGAGTGCTCTGGCAAAAATCCTGCGTTCCGATTACCCCAAGATGAAGTTTCTCTTCATGTCCGGGTATACGGCAGATGTTATGGCTCAATATGATATGCGGGAAGAGGAAGTGAATTTCATCCAGAAACCATTCTCGCTCTCCGACCTGGCGGTTAAGGTGCGTGAAGTACTGGATGAATGAGACCATGCCGTCATATCCTGCCGGGTCAGCCGAGCGCGGGGCCGGCTGACCGGTTCCGGCACAGCCGGATGGGGAAGGATCGAGGATGATGCAGTCACATAGCCGCCCGGCGGTTTCCATCCTGATGCCGGTCAAAAACGAGGGGCGGTTCCTGGAGACGGCCCTGCGCTCGCTGCGGCTGCAGGCCCATAAGAATTGGGAACTGGTGGCCGTGGACGACGGCTCCGGCGATGACACCCCCCGCATCCTGGCCGCGGCGGCGTCATGCGATCCGCGTGTCCGCGTGCTGGAAACCGGCGGTCGGGGGCTCGTAGCGGCGCTGAACATGGGACTGGCGGCCTGCCGGGCGCCTCTGGTGGCCCGCATGGACGGCGACGACGTTTCCCATCCCCACCGTCTGGCGCGGCAGGTATCCTTCATGGCGGCACATGAACCGGTCGGCCTGCTGGCCTGCTCGTTCCGGCATTTTCCCCGGCATGACGTGAAGTCCGGAATGCTCGGATACGAACAATGGCAGAACGGCCTCCTGACCCACGAAGCCATCATGGCCGACCTCTTCGTGGAGTCCCCCTTTGTCCATCCCAGCGTCATGTTCCGCCGTCATGAAGTGGAAGGTGTGGGCGGATACCGGGACATGGGGTGGCCCGAGGACTACGACCTCTGGCTCCGCCTCGCAGCCGCCGGTACCCGCTTCGCGCGTCTCTGCGGGACGCTCTTCTTCTGGCGTGAGCGGCCGGACAGGGCCACGCGCACCAGCCCGGCCTATGCGCCCGAAGCCTTCCGGCACTGCAAGCTGCACCATCTGAGAGCGGGTTTTCTCAAGGGGGAGAGGGAAGTGATTCTCGCCGGGGCCGGACTGGAGGGACGCGCCTGGTACCGTCTGCTGCTCGAAGAGGGGGTGCGGATTGCCAGCTGGGTCGACGTGGACCCGCGCAAGATCGGGCGCATGCTGCACGGGGCGCCGGTCCTGGCAACGAACCAGGTGAGGGCCAACGGGGTCAAGCTCCTGATGACCGTCGGCTCGCGGGGCGCCAGGGAGGTTGTGCGGCAATCGTCGTTTCGGGCCGGATTCAGGGAGGGAATTTCCTCAATGTGCGT
>CAZRPI010000018.1:18057-26362 GCA_964601865.1 uncultured Pelobacter sp.
TCCCCCCGGACCGTCCTCACTTCCTCACAGTCGGATCGAACCAGAGCGAAGCATCGGATAACGGAGTGTCCTTTGGAAGGTCGGGATTCCTGAGCCTGATGATACGCCGACTCTTGAGACCGGCCTTGCTGATCGAAACCTTGTTGTATTTCATGAAGATCGCGTCTAAAGAGCCGTCTTTGATCATTTTCCGGATCCCGGCTTCGACGCGTTTCGCCAGTGATCTGTCGGATTTGTTAAAGAAGAAATAGTAGGGCCAGGGATAGTAGATAAGCAGATTCTGTTCGACGGCGAGATCGGGTATGGCATTATGCCGGGCGGCATACTCGTTGAAAACCTCGCTGATGCCGCGTGGAAACAGATCGAAACGGTTTGCGGCGACCATCCTGAACAGGTTCTCGTAGCCCGCGGTGTGCACCCTGATGCCATTTGCCTGATAAATCGCAACATCGCCCCAGCCGATCCCCTGCCCGATACGCATTTTTCTCAGATCGTCCAGGTTTCGTATCATGTCGATATCCGCCTGTCTCTTCCTGTCGATCAAGGCCACGCGGTACCCGAGGATTCCTTTTCGGAGCGGTATCCGCACGGGGCGGTAATCCCTCTCCTTTTGAACGGACGTGCCGCACCAGGCAATATTGACCATTCCCTTTGGTTTCAGCAGTTCGGCGAGGGCGCGTGCCTCATTCATGCGGGACGCGCTCGGCTGGAGCGTATACGGCCCATATTCAGCCGCCGTCTTGTCGAGGGCCGTCTTCAGGATTTCGAGCAGGTCGTTGTACCGGGAATCGGCGCCCGATTCGAATGCGGGATAGACGATCCCGGTTTGGGCCGCCGCGGCCATCGTGAAAGCCAGTATGATGAACAGCAGCGACATCGCAAGCGCACGCATCATTGGTTGCTCCTCGCCTCGATTCTTTTCCATGCCCGTTCCGGCCGATTTCCAAGCGCAAGCCGGTTATGCGGTGACAGAGCTCAACCGCGTTTTTTCAGCCGGGCATCAACCTCGATTACGGCTTGTTCACGCGATGACAATACCCGCGCCAGCTCTCCTCGCGGCGCTGTCCCAGCTCCCCACCCCGGATGATGTCGCGCCGGTAACCGGCAGGAACAGGGTGAACGTCGTCCCTTTGCCGACGATGGAGCGGGCTTCGATATGTCCGCCATGCCGTTTTACGATGGAGTGGACCGAAGCGAGTCCAAGCCCGATGCCGCCCGACTTCGTAGTGAAGTAGGGGTCGAATATCTTCTTCAGCACATTTTCCGGCATGCCGCACCCTTCATCGGCAAACGAGAGTCTGACGTATTCACCGGCCGGCAGCATGAGGCTGTTTTCTTCCTCAAGGACGGCATTCACCCCCTGCACGGTCAGTTTTCCGCCTTCCGGCATCGCCTGAACGGCATTGATGACGATGTTGTTGAACACCTGACTGATCTGCCCCCCATCCGCCTCGATGGCATGGAGACAATCGGGGATTTCAAGGGTTCCCTTGACATTTGTACCCCGTAACGCCAGGGACACTGACTCTTCCACGATTGCCCGGATTGAAACCGTTTTCTTTATCGGAGCTCCGCCTTTGGCGAACGTCAGCAGCTGGTTGGCGAGCTCGGTTGCCCGGATTGCGGCCTTTTCCGCATTATCCAGGAGCCTGTCCGATTTTTCCGGCGTGTCCAGAAGCATGCGGGCCATAGAGATGTTTCCCATGATGCCGGTAAGGACATTGTTGAAATCATGCGCGATCCCTCCGGCAAGCACCCCGAGGGATTCGAGGCGCTGGGCATTGAGCAGCCTGTTCTGCAGTGATTCACGCTCCGTGATGTCGGTGAAAATGTCGAGTCGCAGATTCCGGGCAAGCTGGGTATTGATGATGACATGCCGGTCGGAGCCATCCCGGCACGCAATTATCGATTCCGACGGCTGGATTGGCGTGCCGTCGGCAAGAGCCGCGTCAATGGCCGCCTTCCGGCGGGACATGAAACCGTCGCGCCCGGCCGGATCGGGATAGGCGCGGAGAAACCATTCATCGAGCGTGGGGATATCGCCGGCATCATAACCGAACCACTCGATGAAGCAGTTGTTGACATGTTTTATGACGCCGTCGCCGTCGGCCCAGGTGACGCCGACCGGCATACCATCAATGAATGCCTTGAGGATCTTTTCGCTTTCCCGCAGCAGATGTTCCGTGGTCCTGCGCACCTGGTCCTTCCGTGCTTCGGCCAGAGACCGGGTCATACCGACAATGGACTCCCTGAGATTTTTCAACTCACCGAAAAAATCGCCCTCAGGAACATACGCAGCGTCCTTCACTCCGGAACTGACCTTCAGGGCATACGATTCAATCGCCTGCAGCGGTTTGATCACTTTTCTCCGCAGAAGCTGAAAAGGAATGAAAACCAGGAAGGCGTTGAGGGTAACGATTGCCATGATGGTAATGATGGCGAAACTGCGCAACGACCTTTCCATGAACCCGGGAGTCATGAAGAGTTTCACCGTGCCCACCTGATTGCCGTAGATGACGATTCTATCGGATCGGGTCAACATCCCCCTGTCCGGGATCTCGCCTTCCGCCGGAACGGCCCGCCACTGAGAATCCCTGACAAAACCTGATATTCTCGCGTTACCGTCAGTCCCCGTAATCATCACACCGAAAACTTCATTGTTCCGCATGGTGCTTTCGACGATCTTGCCAACCTGTTCGGAATCGAAGTTCCACAGAGGGAGGGCAAGGCTGTTTGCAAGCTGGGATGTGGTCACATCCAGACGGGATTTCAGGTTAGCGGTCTTCTGGCTCCGTTCCCAACAATAGTTCGCGATACCGAAGGCGGAAAGGACAAGAGTCGTGACCGCAACCAGCGTAATAATTATGACTTTCGCAACCGACCTGTCGGTTCTATGCATGAAGAGAGATCCTGTTCTTCAAGATCTCACTCGCCGGCGAGGATTCTAGTGCAGTAATCAGTTCATAGACCATCATGGGTGAACCAACCTTTTTCAACATATCAATACACAATAGTGCACTATCACATGAGCAGATATATCTATCAGACAACACCATGGGCATCAAACATTTTGATCACCGAGCCTCTGCAAAAGCCCGTTTTTGTCATTCCCGAAGCGGTTTTTCCGGAAATCCAGCCTGTAACAGATAAAAATCATGGATGCCCGATAATAGATTCGGGCATGACGGATACTCTTGCAAAAGGCTCGGCTTACATTCAGATCCGGCGGAGAATCCGGAATTGACTGCATCCTTCATGGGCGACGAATGCTATAATGGAAACACAGGGGAAGGGAGGTGGCGAGGATGAAAGAGATGAAACGTCCAACCATGAAACCGCGCCGCGCAATGCAGATGGCCATGATCGGCAAACATGGACTCATGATCCGCCGCGCCGGCAACCACAATGCCCACATCATCACCCCCCACGGCAAGATCCAGAGCGGGCGCAAGGGGCGGAATGGATGAGCAGGTAAATCCAGTCAACCGAACGACGGAAGCCCGGAGAAATCCGGGCTTCTTCTTTTTTCCGACAGTAACGCCTATGAAATTCCCGAATTCCCGAATTCCCGTTTTCACGGGAATGACGGTCTGAGATGCTGTTATTTCATCAAATTTTCAGGCCGGGACGGGGGCTTCCGCCATCTGGAAACCGGTCTCCCGCGTCACCAGTTCCTGCACATCGGCAGGGAGCGCCGGATAGAGGTCCTCCAGCAGCTTCAGTTTCCTCTTCCCCTCCGGTATCCCCTTGATCCAGCCAAGAACCGATCTCTCGAACGCCTTCCTGAATTCCTCCGGATTCAGGACCTTCATCAGCTGCTGAAGCTCGATACTCATCTGTCTGGCGGTCATTTCCTTTTCCGTCTTGTGATGCTGAATCCTCTTCACCTTCGTCTTCGCCATTCAATACTCCTCCCGGCAATGGTTGCGTTGACTGTATTCGGAAACGGCCATCAGCATAATAATCTTCGACTTCCAGGTCAAATCGTTTCTAGCAGTCAACTCATTCTTCGTCACATTGCATCGGTATTGCCCTTTTCCTTACCCGGACAGAGCCAACAATTTGTCCCTTCTACCTCACTGAAACCGCCGACTCCCGCTCCGTATCGGCGACGTGGTTACGGGCGATCAGCATGTAGATGGAGGGAACGACGAACAGGGTGAAAACGCTGCCGACGAACATCCCGCCCACCAGCACCAGACCGATGGAATTGCGGGCCGCCGCGCCGGCTCCGGTGACCAGCGTGAGCGGGAAATGGCCGGCGATGGTGGCGGCCGTGGTCATGAGGATGGGGCGCAGACGGGTCATGGCCGCCTCGCGCACGGCATCCAGCTTGGTGTACCCCTTAAGCTGCAGCTGGTTGGCGAATTCCACTATCAGGATGCCGTTCTTGGAGACCAGCCCCACCAGGGTCACCAGCCCCACCTGGGAGTAGATGTTGAGGGTGGTGGTCCACCCGCCGGTCCAGAAATTGACGCTGGGGTCCGGCATCTTCAGGAACGAGAAGATCAGCGCCCCGAACATTGCCAGGGGCACGGAACCGGCCAGGATGACGAACGGATCGCGGAAGCTGTTGAACTGGGCCGCCAGGACTAGGAAGATCAGGACCACTGCCAGACCGAAGGCGGGGAGAAACCTGTTCCCCTCGGTGCGCAGCTGGCGCGACTCGCCGGTGTAATCCATTACATACCCTTTTGGCAGAATCCTGCCCGCCTCCCCTTCCAGATAGCGCAGCGCCTCGTCCAGCGGGCGGATCGGTATGCCGCTGAGCTTGACCGCGTTCAGCTGCTGGAAACGGTTGAGGGTCCGGGGAACGACCGATTCCTTCAGGGTGGCGATGGTGCTGAGCGGGATCAGCTTGCCGTTGGGACCGGTAACGTAGACATCCTTGAGCTGATCGGGGTTGAGGCGGCCGGTGCGCTGGACCTGCGGGATGACCTTGTAGCTGCGCCCGGAAATATCGAACCGGTTCACATAGTTGCCGCCCGACATCCCTCCCAGGTCGCCGCCGATCTGCTGGAGGTTCAGTCCCAGGTCGGCAACCTTGTCACGGTCGATGACGAATTCCGTCTGGGGCTGATCGATCTTGACATCGATCAGGGGAGGAAAGGCAAACATGCCGCTCCTGGCGGCCCTGTCGCGCAGTTCCTGGGCAAACGACAGGATCTCGGAAGTATCGGCCGTGGAAGCCAGGACGAACTCCACCGGAAACTGCCCGCCACCGGGAAGGGCAGGCGGAGTTACCGGAAAGATCTGGATCCCCGGAAGGGCCTGGAGCTTCCGGGACACGTCCGGCATGATATGGAAGATGTCTCGCTTCCGGTCTCCCCACGGCTTGACCACCATGCCGCTAAAGCCGGAATTGGGCTGGGTGATCTGAAAGGTGTAATCAGTTTCCGGAATGCTCATGAAGATCTTGTCCACCTCGGCGGCGAATCTGCTGTTCTGGTCCAGAGTTGAGTTGGCCGCCGAATCGATGATCCCGAAAACGATGCCCTGGTCCTCGGTCGGCGCCAGTTCCTTGGCCGACATGTTGAACATGGGAATGGACAGCAGGCTGATCACGATCCAGATCAGATAGATCGCCGGCCGGGAACGCAGGGTAAGGTCGAGGCCCCGGCCGTAGGTTTCCCTGAGGCGATTGAAGCCGCGGGAGATGCGGCCGGCAAGGCCGTGCTCCTCCATGCCCGGCTTGAGGAGCCTGGACGACATCAGCGGCGTGAGGGTCAGGGCGACCACACCGGAGATGGTCACGGCACCGGCCAGGGTGAAGGCGAACTCCCGGAACAGCGAGCCGGTCAATCCACCCTGCAGGCCGATGGGAAGATAGACGGCCGCCAGGGTTATGGTCATGGCGATGATCGGCCCCACCAGCTCGCGGGCGCCCAGCAGGGCAGCCTCCAGCGGCGTTTTCCCCTCGCCCATGTGACGCTCCACGTTTTCCACCACGACGATGGCATCGTCCACCACCAGACCGACCGAAAGCACCACGGCCAGCAGAGTCAGCAGGTTGACCGTGAAACCGAACGCCTGCATCAGAAACACCGCGCCGATGAGGGAAATCGGTATGGCCACCACCGGGATCAGCACGGAACGGAACGAGCCGAGAAACAGGAAGATGACGACGATGACAATCAGCAGCGTATCGCCCAGGGTGCTGAGCACTTCACGGATGGCGTTGTTGATGTAGTCGGTGGCGTCGTACGCAACGCGGGTGGCGATGCCGCTGGGCAGCTCCTTTTTGATGGAGACCATTTCCGCCTGAACCCGCTTGATGACATCCAGGGAGTTGGCGTTGGGAAGGGGCCAGATGCCCATGAACACGGCGTTCTGCCCGGAAAAGCGTACCTCGGTGTCGTAGTTTTCGGCCCCGAGCGCCACATCGGCCACATCGCCGAGACGGATGATGGCGCCGCCCCTGGCGCGCACCGCCAGGCGTTTGAAATCGTCTACGGTGTTGAGGTTCGTGTTGGCGGTCAGGTTGACCTGGATGTACGCCCCCTTGCTCTGCCCCAGGGCGGAGAGGAAGTTGTTGGCGGCCAGGGCCTGGCGCACCTCCGACGGACTGATGTTGAGGGCGGCCATGCGTTCCGGCTTCAGCCAGATGCGCATGGCAAAGGTACGGGCGCCGAGGATGTCGGCCCGCTGCACCCCGGCAACCGCGGAGAGCCGGGGCTGAACGACGCGCACCAGGTATTCGGTGATCTCGTTCTGCTGGAGCGTTGTGGAGGCGAAACTCAGGTATTCGGAGGCAAACTCGGTGTCGGCCGATTCGATGTTGATCACCGGCACCTCCGCCTCGGGCGGCAGGTCACTGCGCACCTGGTCCACCTTGGAGCTGATCTCGGACAGAGCCTTGTTGGAATCGTAGTTGAGCTTGAGGCGCACCTTGATCGTGGATACGCCCATGCTGCTCTGGGATTCCATGTACTCGATGCCGTCCGCCGACGCAATGACGCGTTCCAGGGGCGTGGTCACGAAGCCGCGCACCAGATTGGCGTTGGCCCCCACATAGACGGTGGTGACCGTCACCACGGCGTTCTCGCTGTGGGGATACTGCCTCACGTTCAGTGAGCGGATGGCCTGCAGACCGGCGATGATGATGACCAGGTTGACCACCATGGCCAGCACGGGACGGCGTATGAACAGGTCGGTCAGTTTCATGCTCAGTTGTTCTCCGGCTTGGGTGAAACCGAGAATGCGGGCGCCAGCCTGTTGTTGATCACCACCGACTGGCCGTTGCGCAGCTTGAAAGCCCCGGTGCTGACGATGGTCTCACCACCCTTCAGGCCGCTGTTGACCTCAACGAAATCGCCGTGCTTCTCACCCAGGCGGACGAACTGCTGCCGGAGAACCTTGCCTCCCGTGCGCTCTTTGGAAGCCTCCACCACGAAGACCGAATCGCCGTAGGGCGCGTAGAGAACCGCCGTTGCCGGGATGATCCGCACGTTGCGCCGCTCCGGCAGGCGCACGGCTACGTTGACGAACATGCCGGGGCGCAGCTTCTCCACCCGGTTGGCCACCGTCGCCTGGACCCTGACGTTTCGGCTGTCGGCGTCAACCAGCGGGGTGATGGCGGTTATACGCCCCTCCAGGGTCTCGCCCGGCAGGGCGTCGCAGGTGACCCCCACCCCCTGGCCCGGGCGCAGCCTGGCCAGCTGCTGCTGGGGAAGAGAGAAATCCACGTAGATCGGGTTGAGGCTCTGCAGGGTGACGATGGGATCGCCGTCGTGGAGCATCTGACCCAGGTTCACCTGGCGGATGCCGATGCGGCCGCTGAACGGGGCGCGGATAGTCTTCTTGGCGATGGTCGCCCGAATGGCATTGACCTGGGAGAGGGCCTGGTCATGGGCGGCCACCGCCCGGTCGTAATCGGCCTGGGAGATGATCTTCTCCGCGGCCATTCTGCGGGCGCGCTCCAACTCGGTGCGGGCCAGCTTCACCTGCGCCAGCAGGCCTGGAAGCTGGGCCTCTTCCGAGCTCGTGTCCTGGTTCACCAGAAGATCTCCCTTTTTCACGGCGGTTCCCGATGAGAATGAAATCCTGACGACCTTTCCGGAAAGTTCCGACGCCACGGTAACCCCCTGCACCGCGCTGAGAGCGCCGACCGCGGTCAGATCGGACGTCCACGTATCCGACTTGATCAACGTGGTGGTCACGGTCTCCGGAGGTGGAACGAACTTTTTCCCCTGATCGATCATGGTAACTATCTGCAGGAACTTAACTCCGGCGAGAATGGCGATGACGGCAATCAGGCCGAGTACGCTGAGCAGGATTTTTTTCTTCATGAATGAAAACTCCGTTA
>CAZRPI010000018.1:26462-37047 GCA_964601865.1 uncultured Pelobacter sp.
CGCCGCGGCGCCGTCCCCGTCCTCCCGGTTCCACCATCCTCCGCCCAGGGCCTGAAACAGGGCGGCGCTGTCGGCCAGCCGCACGGCCCTGGCCTGAATCAGGCCGATGCGCGCCTGCAGGTGCTGACGTTGCGCGTTGAGCAGGAGCGGATAGCCCGCCGACCCGATCCGGTACTGGCGCCGGGTCAGATCCAGTGCTTCAGCCGCGGCGCGTTCGGTTTCGATCCTGGCTTTCAGGGCCACGGCATCGGAATCCAGGGCCTGCAGCACATCGGCCACGTTCCGGAACGCCTGCAGCACCACCTCCCGGTACTGCGCCGCCGCCTGGTCATGGGCGGCAATGGCGGCCCGGCGCCTGGCCGTCAGCTCACCGCCGCGCAAAACCGGCTGCATCAGCCCCGCGCCCAGGCTCCAGATGGGACTGCCGCTGCTGAGCAGTTTGCCCAGCGTGGCCGCCTGGGCTCCGATTCCGCCGCTGAGGACTACCTGGGGAAACAGGTTGGCGGTGGCCACGCCGATCCGGGCGCTCGCCGCATGGAGCAGTTCCTCGGAAGCACGGATATCCGGACGCTGGCGCGTCAGGGACGACGGCAGGCTGACGGGCAACTCAGCAGGCAACCTCAGCTCATCCAGCCTGAATTCCGGCAGGTCCGCCTCGCTCGGGAACCGGCCCGCATAGACGGCCAGCAGGTTCCTGGTCTGCGCCAGTTCCTTTTCCAGCTGCGGCAGCGTTGCCCGGACCTGGGCCAGCTGCGTCTCCTGCGCCAGGACTTCGGAGCGAGCCGCCCCGCCGAGCTGGAACCGGCGCTCCACGAGTTCCAGCAGCCTTTCCTCCACGGCCAGGTTCTCGCGTGTTGCCTCCAGCTGCGCCCGCAGCGAAGCCTCCATCACCACGGTGGTAACGATATTGGAAGCCAGGGTCAGATGCGCCGCCTCAAGCTGGAAACGCTGGAAATCCACCTGGGACCGGAGCGCCTCCAGTTCACGCCTGCCGCCGCCGAACAGGTCCAGGTTGTAGGAAACGATCAGCGAGGCGTTGTAGAGCCCATAGGTGAGTCCTCCGGTTCCGGGCTGGCCGCTGGCGGCATTTGAAACCCTCTGGCGCGTCCCGGAAAATGACGCGTCAGCGGCGGGAAAATAAACCACACCCTTCTGGGCGCGCAGGTTTTCCTCGGCCTGGCGCAGGGTCGCCCCGGCGGCGGTCAGGGTCGGACTGTCGGCAAGTGCCCTACGGATCAGTTGATCCAGCGCCGGATTGCGGAACAGGCGCCACCACCGGGCCGGCAGCTCCGCGCCCGGCGTCAGTCGCTGCGATTGCGCGGCGTCGCCGGGAACCACCATATTTTCCACATGTGGCGGTGTGGCGGTAAAGCCGGCGGCAACCGGATCGGCAGGGGACCGGAAATCGGGACCGACCGCACATCCGCACAGAATCGCACCGGACATGGCGGCAAGCGCCGCCATCCGCCCCCATCCCGGATAGCGCCTCTTTTCTTTCATCATCCCTTCCCTTTCAGCGGAATCTCGGAGCGGCAGCTCCCTGGAGGTTACACCCAAAAACGGAAAACCAAAGGCAGGAACCGGTACTTTCACCAAAAGTCGTCATACCCGCGAAGTTTGTCCCAGAATGCTGTTAATCAACTCAACAGATAATATGCCGAGGAACCGGCAAAAAGATCCGGCTGGCCACCCATCCTCAGGACATGCCGTTCCCCCACTGTTTCGCCGGAGATGCGAAGTTCTCACAACCGGGTCTGTTTCACACCTGTAAGAATTTACAGTCAAACAACCGCATGCATCAGCCTCGCCGAACGGCCCAGACGCAATCCGTCCGCACGGCCGGAGAGATAGCGTTCATTCAGCTGGTCCGGCCCGAGGCTGTGCGCCGCGCTGAAACCCATGGAGAGGAGTTTCCCTGCCAGTTCGGCCGGATCGAGAAAGGTTTTCATGGGCTCTCCGCGCCTGGCAAGGACCGAGGAGAGGGCCTCGAATCCGATACGTTCCACCTGGGTCATGCCGGATGGAGGAATGATGTAGTCAAAAATAACGGCGCTCCCCGGGGCGCAGGACGAGATGAATCCCAGGGTATCCATGACCGCCGATTCTTCAAGGTAGAAGACAACCCCCAGCCATGAGAAAAATGCCGGGGCATCACTTTTGAAACCGGCCTTTAACAGGGCCTGCGCCAGGGTGGAGCGTTCGAAATCAATGGGTACATAGGTCAGAAAATCAGAGATGCGGATCCCAAAAGACTCCAGACGATCACGTTTCCACTGCTGGGTTTCAGGCAGATCCACCTCGAAGATGTGTCCGGGTCGCTGGTCGTTGCGGTAAGCGTAGGTGTCCAGCCCCGCGCCCAGGATGACGTACTGCCCGACGCCCCTGGCCGCGGCTCTTTCCCACTCATCCTCGGCCAGGCGGCTGCGCACCACAACGGACGTTCTGAGCGCCCTCGACATGTGGTTGTCGTGCTGTTCCGGATGTGCGCGCAGAGCGGCCTCATCCTCGGAACCGAGTATCCTCAACGCCAGGGGATCCTCCAGAACGAGAGGAGTGTCCAGAATCTGATGAGCCGCCCTCAACGTGGCAACCGACAGGGCACTGGGTCTGGGACCGGCATTGGCGCTTTCATGTTTCGGGCGTTGGGAATACATGATCGCCTTCTGCACGAACACGTTCAACGAGAGATCGGTACCGCTGCCGATCATGAGGTCGGGCTCGTTGAGATACGCCATGCGGACTCTGTGCTCCAGCTCCTGATTCTCTCCGCAATACGAAGCGCGAAACAGTTCCTGCCAGCGAAGCGCCAGAGCCTGAACCGTCGGATCGCTCACCCTGGCTCCGGCTTCGCACTGCCGACGCATCCCGGCGATCAGTGACGGCCATTCTCCGGCATGGGCCACCTGTCTGCGCTGGACTTCATCCAGTTCGGCGGGCTCCAGGTATTTCGCGAACAGGGTCAGGCGTGCATTGAAAAACGACTCGTTGATCCAGGCTGACATCTCGGGCGTTATGTCGACGCACGCCGGGAGCGACAGCTTCTCACGGACATTTTTCAAGGCAGCGGCCAGGTTGGGATCGTGTTCGGAAGTTTCCGTAACCAGCCGCATCCAGCGCCACGCCAGAGCGCGGGCCTCTTCGCTTTCCGGGGCCGTTCCACTGTCCATGGCCCGTTGAACTTCCGATGCCAGCGCAAGCCAAAGCGCCGCCTGATGTGACGGAATCCCACCGGTTACTATCCCCTGAGAATCTTTTTCATCCCCACTGCCGTTCCGTTTCATCTCCCCTCCCCTATTTGTGAAATTGCGTCATGGCCATGACAACAACCACGCTAAACCGTGAAGCGATGGACGGGTCAATGTTTTTCTACAGCAGGATATCCTCCAGCGGAAGCCTCTTCCGCGGCTCCGGTTCTTCCGCCGGATAGCCGAGGGGAAGGACACATACCACGTGAATATTCTCATCCCAGCCGAAGATATCCCTGATCGCCCGCTCGTCGATCAGCCTGATCCAGCAGGTGCCCAGCCCGAAATCCAGAGCCCGGAGCACGATGTGCTCGACCGCGATGGCCACGTTGAACGCAATGCGGGGAGCGAGCTGGACAGCCGGCATGGTGGCCATCACCTTTGTTCTGGCAAGAATGGTTTCCGCCACCTCCTCCTTGATAACACCGGCCCGTTCGAGATCCTGGATGCTGGAAACCGTCCCCTCCAGATAGCCCCTGATATCGGCACAGCAGACCAACACTACCGGCGTATTTGCGATGAAAGACTGATTGTGGGCCGCCTGCGCCAGTTTCCGTTTCGTTTCGTCGTCCCTGACAACCTTGAACCTCCAGGGCTGGGCATTGCACCCGGAAGGAGCAAGCCGCGCGGAATCAAGGAGCGAGTTCAGGATGTCGTCCGCAACCGGGTCCGGTTTATAGCTACGGATGCTGCGTCTCTTTTCGATGGCTTCTTTGGTCGTCAACATGCGGCCTCCTGCCGATTTCACGGGATATTTACCGATTTTGTTCACTGCGGAAATGAATAAACGCCAAAACCAGCGCTATCGCCTGCAGTGCGGCGCAAAAATAGAACGGCACGCCGATGCGCCAGTCGCCGCGCGGCAGATGTGAAACAACCGCCAGAAGCGGCGCTCCCAAAAGCGGCGCCACTACCGCCATGAGGCTGTTCAGGGAATTCACCGCGCCCAGGGTCTGCCCCTGGCTTTGGGCATCAGCGGCGCCTGAAATAATGCTCTGAAGCGATGCGGTAACGGTAAAGCTGAGCATGTTCAGGAAAATGACCGCATACATCATCCAACCCTGCGTTGCCGCGCCCCACAATAGGTAGGCAATCGTTGACGAAGCCAGACCGGAAGCCGCAAGGCGCCGCGGACTGAAGCGCTTCAGCAGGCGGCCGAGCAGAACTCCCTGAACGATCAGCGACATCATGCCGACCACCGCCAGCGACCAGCCGTTTTCCCTCGGTCCCCAGCCGAATTTGAAGGTGGTGTACAAAACCCAGGTGGTGAAGAGCATAAACTGGGAAAGGCTGCTTAACGCGACCACGGCGACCAGCCGTCCCACACCGCTCAGTTCGGCCAATGCGCGCAACGACGCGAAGGGATGTGCCGCTCTCCAGCGGAATGGGCGCCGGCGCTCGACGGGAAGCGACTCTGGCAGCACGAAATAGCCGTACAGCCAGTTGAGCAGAGCAAAGGCGCCGGCCACAAAAAATGGGAGCTGCAAATGGATCGAGCCCAACAGCCCACCCATCACGGGTCCGACAATGAAGCCGACGCCGAACATCGCGCCCAACAGGCCGAAACGCCTGGCGCGCTCTTCGGGAGCGGTGATATCAGCGACATAGGCGTTGGCAACCGCTGCATTGGCCTGCATCGCGCCGCCCACCAGCCGCACCGCGATCAGCATCCACAACGCGGTGGCGAGACCGGTGGCGATGAAATTCAGGCCGAGACCGCAAAATCCGAGCAACAGCAGCGGGCGGCGTCCGTAGGCATCGGACAGGCAGCCGAGGATCGGCGAGCCGAAAAAGTTCGCGATCCCGAACGAGAACACCACTACGCCGTACCAGAACGCCTGATCCGCCTGCGAACCGGTAAACGTTCCCACCAGCGTCGGCAATACGGGAATGATCAATCCGATCGCCACCATGTCGATCAGCACGGTCAACATGATAAATGGCATGGCCGCCGTACGATTGCGGCGCGACGCCAACAATGTGAAATCAGGAGAGTTCAATCTCGCCTCTGCAGCTTTCTATGCGGAATGCCGCATCCCAGCCGTAAAAATCCCAGCGCCTATCAATGCCGTGCCGCCGGACCGATTGAGCCATGTGCGTACATCTTTCCTGCCGATGGTTTCCCGCAGTTGACTTGCGCCTAAGCCGTAAAGAGCCGCATTGACCAGGGCCAGGAAGAGAAACGTCCCCCCCAGAATGAGCATTTGACTGAATGCGGGACGGTGGGGGGTGATGAACTGGGGTAAAAAAGTGACAAAAAAGGCGATGCTTTTGGGGTTGAGCGCAGTCACGACAAATGCCCCCTTGAAAAGGGATTGCGGTGAAGCGTCTTTTTCCCCGCGATGCATACCAACGTGTTCCGGGTCGGCCCACCACAGCTTGATCCCCAGATAGAGCAGGTACACTGCTCCGAGCCACTTGAGCAGGGCAAACAGGACCGCCGAGACGGTCATGACTGCGCCAAGCCCCAGAACGGACAGTGTCATTGCCGTGCAATCGCCGGAAACGACACCAAGAGCGAGCGGAACAACCGATTTTCGCCCATGGGCCATTGCCTGACTTATGACCAGAACGATTGTCGGGCCGGGTATGATCAAAATCAGCACGGTTGCGCAAACATAGGCAATCCACATCTCCGGAGTCATATCGTCTCCCGTCCCTATCTTACCCGGTAGCGTCGGCAGGTTCGACCCGAAAATCCCAGCTCTCGGCAGTGCGTTCCCGGGACGCGCCCGCACGCCGCAAAATAGCATGAATTACAAAGATATCAAAATATCATAATGTGACGGAACTACCACTGTCGATCAACTGTGTGGTTTACCGATATATTCCCGATGTCTGTGTTCTCCCCTGTCCCATCAGGAAAAAGGTTCAGTCTGAAATGAATAACCACTGGGAATAACATTCCTTATTTTGTTCACCTGATTATCGACAACGATGCGATAGAATAAAAAGGGCACATCACGCTAGGGGTCTCACTGTAATCCGGTTGACAAATGCCGTCCCAGCCCGATTTTTTCGCTCTTCTCATTGTTGTGCGCGTAGCATCATTTTCCGCCCTAACCCTCCCGGTATTCTCCGTCACACACAATAAGTCACTGTTAATAAGTTGACAACAAATTACAACATGCTACTTTTTCAGGGGGCAACTGCCTGGATTACTTGCTGCCGTTTGGGGCCACGAACTCTGCTGAAACGTGGGGTGATAACGGTGCAATTTGTTTATTCGACTATTCATTCAAGGAGGTTGAAATGAACCCGGCGCATCATAAAAAAAACGGAAAAACATCCGCGCGAATATTCAAGCTGGACGACAATGCCGTCGGAGCGATAAATTCCGTGCACAACATCGTCCACATGACGGTTGTCTCCAGAGACGCCAATGATCTCAGGGCCGAATACCGGGCGGGATTTGTTCAGGGCAGATTGCAACATACGACAATCATTTCCGCCAGGGACAATACCTGGGACAACGCTTACCTCACCGATCCATCACACGCTTTTCCCGGACAGCCGGGACCAACCCGGGAAGAATTGAGCAGCGCCGCCTATCTGCTGAATGAAAATTACACTTATTTTCTGCAATATCTGCGTCATCCATCAACAGACAAGACGGTGGACCATCGCCTAAAAAGGCTGCTGTTCCGGATGCTGGGCATATATCACGGCGTCATCCTGCCGGAGCCGGCCGATCTGGATTTCTCCGGGGCATGGCTTCCCGACGGCGCATATTTCAAGCCGGAAGAGCTTGTGCTCAATTACGAGCCGGCCCCACTCACCTTCATGGATGTCTATTTTCTGAATGCCTTCAACGATCTCAGTGATATTATCTCCAATGCGCCCGACAAAACGAGCGGCGGAGGCCGGGAGT
The DNA here is from genome assembly GCA_964601865.1 of uncultured Pelobacter sp. Taxonomy (GTDB): domain Bacteria; phylum Desulfobacterota; class Desulfuromonadia; order Geobacterales; family Pseudopelobacteraceae; genus Pseudopelobacter. The sequence goes on from CAZRPI010000018.1 coordinate 33,579, forward strand.
CATGTTCGGCTTTCGTCAAGCGAATCGCCGACGCGATCATCCTGACCCACAATTCGTGGATGGGCTTTCTTTCCCAAACCATGGTTCAAACCTTGGCGGTAAACGGAGAGCTGCTCACGGTCAATGCGGCGACACCCGGACTGATCTGTTCCGGGACCGATTTCGGCTATAACAACAAAGGAATTCTGTTCAACGAAACGACCCATCGGCTATCACGCACCGTCACCAGGGTCAACGGTCTCTGGATATTCTGGCGAGCAGCCCTGGCCGAGCAGTTTTCGGGATCCATCGACGAGTTTTTTGACGCGATCTCACTTGATAACACCGGCAGTTATCTGAACGGATATATGGTGGCTGATGTCAAAACCAATGAAACCGGACTGGTGGAGATGTCGTATCGGTGTTTCATATTTTACCGTTCAACGGGGGGGCCCTATGCGGTTTCGTTCAAATCAACGGATGAATACCCCTGTACGATGAAATATGACGATGAAATGGTGACCGACGACTATCTCATGGGGATCAACTACCCGGCGTCGATTCAGGTGCGGACGGATCTCCAATCGACGGACAATCGTCCGGCCAGAAGAAAGCAATTCAGACGGCGGTTACCCCTGGTGAACGACATGGAATGCGCCAAAGAGGTCATTACCTACACCGATGATCCCGCCAATCCCCTCTCCATATTCGGCCGATGGGACCTGGCATACGGAGAGACCGATTATCCCAAGCAGGTTCCCGACGGTTCCGTTGACGCCAAAGCTGCTGACAGCGGAATGGTCAGGGATTTCATGAAACTGGAAGGCATTTTTGACATTTCCTCCAAAGCCACCGGTTTCTGGATGCTGTATGGCACGCCCAAGATTAATGGCAAGCCTTTCGTATGGAGCCGTTCGAGCTATTCCTGGCAAAAATTGCGCGACGTGCCCGACACTCTGGATGGCGAATTCGCGCTGATACCACTGTATCTGAGGTAGGAGCGTATCGACATACGCCTTGGTGGAATCGTGTCCGCGGTTGCCTGCACCACCGAAAAACGGGCGACCCAGGGTTCGCCCTACACAAGGAGAGACATCCATGAAAATTAAAAGAGTTCTGACCGGTTTCGCGTCAATTGTGGTGTTGTGCTCCTGCATGTGTCTCAATGCCTTTGCCCAAGACGGCAATCAGACTCAAGCCAAGCACGAACCGATCACCATGCAGATGATTACCATGGTGGAACACAATGCAGCGTTAAAAAAGATGCTTATGGATTCGATCACATCAGCCAGAAAGCTTAATCCCGACAGGGTAATGAATCCGGCGCAATCGCTGGAAGAGTACTATGCTTTCATCGACTGGGCGACAAAGGCGATGCCTTGGTCAATCCTGCGGAATCTCCCCTATTCCTCGCTGTACGATCAGATAGACCAGAGCCTGGATTACTTCTATTACATCAATGACCAACCCCTGGCCGCTTTGAAAAACAAGGGATACTACAATAACTCCCTGCAATACCATGAACCCTATCGCACCTGGCTGATCAATTTCACCAGGGAATGGGGGCTGTACCTGAGCACGGAGGCGTCCTGGAATGACCAGTATTATCAAATGGCTTTGGCCGATCCGAGTTTCGGCCTGCAGAAAGGGTGGTATGAAGACCCGTCGCATTGGAAGACATTCAACGACTTCTTCGCTCGATACCTGAAGTCTCCCGATCAGCGCCCCATCGCCTCCCCGGATGACCCTTCAGTCATAGCTTCACCGGCGGATTCAAAACCCCAGGGGGTATGGAAAATCGACAGACATTCCAATATCGTGGGCCCAAAAGGTGTCAGGATCAAATCAACGCTGTTCAAATCAGTTGTCGCGCTCATCGGCAAGGATAGCGCGTATAAAAACGCCTTTGCCAACGGCACCCTGACCCATACTTTTCTCGATGTCAACGATTATCACCGCTATCATTTCCCCATGAGCGGCACGGTAAAGGAAGTGCGGATCATCCCGAGCGATGATGCGGTTGGCGGGATCACGACCTGGGACCCGGACAAGAAAAAATACGTCCTCGAATCAAGCGCGCCCGGCTGGCAAAATATCGAGACACGCGGCTGTGTGATCATCGAGACCAAAGAATATGGCTTGGTGGCCCTGCTGCCCATCGGCATGTCCCAGGTATCTTCGGTCAATTTCGAAGACGCCGTCAAACCGGGCGCGACCTTCAAGAAGGGTGACATGCTCGGCTACTTCCTCTTCGGCGGTTCGGATTATGTGATTCTGTTCCAAAGCAAGATGAAATTCGATTTGACGGTTCCAAAAGATGAAAATGGTCATTATAAGCACCTGTTGATGGGCGAAGCATATGGGAACGTTTCACGCAAAAAATAATGCTGCCTCACCTGCTCCATACTGGAGCCGGGACCGGTAAGCGAACCGGGGAAAGGATTATGACTGGTTGAAGTCTATGCTTTGGAATAACAAAAGGCTCCCGATCGGTATCGGGGGCCTTTTTATTAGGTTCGGTGGTTCCTGAATGTGGGTGGCTGGCAGGGACAGGCATTATTACCGGGATTAAATCCTGAAGCGTCTCTGGTCGAGCATGGCGCGCATGGTCCGATTCCCGGAAGATGGGCTGGAGAGCAACGGCCATGAGTTGCCTGATTCCATGGAAGGTGTTATCAGTCGTGTTACCTTGATGTTACCCGCAGGATTTCCGACAGCGTTGGCTGATGCAGTGTTCGACGGGATGAGAAGCGCAAAAGCCCGATTCCTGGCGAGTTGATCGCATCGCATTATGTCATCCGTGAGGAATATATCCCACTGCTCAAGCCCAGTCAACTAATCAACTGCGTTGACCGTCCCATATTTCCGTTGACAGGATGCCGTTGCAACCGGAACGGGAGCCGGATGCGAAACTGGCCCTGTACACTGGGATCAGGAAAACCCGCTGGCGCCGGCTGATCGCGGAAATGGTTCCCCAAGGCAGAGCTCATATCGCGCCGATGTACAACGAGCACATGTGTTCATTCGCGGACAGGCACTGGGATATTGTCAGGGCCGCAGAATCGGCGCCGAGTCTCGCGAGATCCGTAGCCAGAATCCGGCAGTTTACGAGCAGTGATAATTCCTGATTTTCGCTGAAGTTCTGCAGGTGCTTTGGGCAAGGTAGAGGCAAGGTGAGGGAATTGAAGGTGGTTTCTATTCAGTTTTTTGAAATTTGTAGATGAGACCCCGTGCGGCTTGCCACAAATAAGACCTCCGGCTCAAGTCCAGTCAACTAATCAACTGCGTCCCGCTAGTCATCCCCAATAAGTTATGTCAAAATACTGGAATTCACTGCAAAAGAAAAGCTTTAATCATTTCAAATGATCTAATAAATACCGGATTTGCCCCTTTCTTTTTGATTAAATCAAGTGATTTTGTGGCATATTGTTTTGCATCTTCTGTCATTCCTTCGGAAAACTTGACAATAGCCAGTACTTGCAATGCATAT